>JAGLUC010000470.1 GCA_023134955.1 Methylococcales bacterium
TCGGCAAAAACCTCAGAAGGATTGAGTTTCTCTAGCCATTTGGGGGCGCGGCTTAATTCGTAAGTTGGCCAGCCGCCATCTTTATTTTGATATGACAGTATAATATCAACCGCCTGTTTTATTCGTGCCTCGCTAATACTGGGTTTGAACAGCTTTGTTTTATGAATGGCCAAAGTAGCACTGATTCCTTCTGCGGTACAATCAGCCACTGGCCAGCCTTGTTCTGCGGTTGAAAATGGCCAGCTGCCAATCATTGGGTGACGGAAAAATTCTTGATGCGTTTCATGTTCCGTCATAATTTGCATGTTATCAATAAATTGATAGCTTTTGTTTATTGTTTCCGGGAATAACAACCCTAAATCACTTTCCAGCATGGCACGTGTAGTAAAAGCGACATCCCATAATTGTGAACCATTATATCCGTTCATTTTCATGCCATCCTCAGCGACCCATAAGTAGTCATACCAGCGAGCAACATGTTTTTTAAACTGTACAGATTCATTGCCGTATGCATGCCAGATACAGATAGAGTTGATGGCTTTACTAACAGGGCCTATGTCCAGGTATTCTGTTTGTGCATCTTCAGCATTAAGATATTTTAAAATATAGTCGGTTGCTTTTTTTCTTAACCACTGGGGCTTGATTTTTTCATAACCATTAGTAAGAAAATTCATCCATTTTAGAACCGGTGATTGAATAGTGTAGCAATCTTTTTCGCAGACCCTGTCTCTTTGCTTTGCCCAGTTAATAGATCCAAAGTCTTCGTTATAAATTTCTTTTCTTAACGACAGAATTAAATCATTTTCAGGCATTTGTATGCGATGAGCGTAGCAATAAGCCATGGGTAAATACACCAAACGGCTGTGACACCAGTAACGTGAAGGGTGTACGGGCAGCCATTTAGGAAATAACCACATTTCTGGGAACAAGCTGTTAAAACCATCCCAGTGATATAAATTAAGTATTGATAAGTAAAATTTTCCCCAGGATGGTATGCCTGTCGCACCGCCATTTTCCTTAATCCATGTCCTGGCTTTGCTTAGTCTTACATCATCTTTATCAACCCCCAAAAGGCGCAGTGAAACATATTGCATGACGGTGCCAAACATGGTCGGATCACCTTCAATATGCATACCCCAGCCACCATCAGTATGTTGATGGTTAAATAAATAAATTTTCATCATTTCCTGATGAGGCTTAGGGAACGGCGTTTCTGAAATAAAAGAAGCTATTAATATGCCAGGCAGCAAAAACAGAGGGCCACCATAATCACCAGCCCAGTGACCTTCTTCGCTTTGTAGCTGGCTAAAGTAATGCATGCCCTTTATAAGACTATCGCTTAAGGCATGTTCTTCCTCATTTTTTGTCTGCGGTATTTCTCCATTATAAACGGAGCCATTATGTTTTAATGCCTGTTCTCTAAATACTTTATCGCTAGAACTAGGGTTTAGCTGACGATCAAATGAAAAGTCTTGAGCAAAGGCTAGTTTATCCTGCTCAGAAAAATCATGTACATTATTTAAATGATCATCAATGTTTTGTGAAGTAGATTTGTATGCCCACACTTGACGGCCATTTTTTGTAAATAATTTCCAATCGTTCCAGCTTGAATTTTTTTGCGACATATATAAAAGTTTACTGAGTAGTCTTTCTGTATAGTGACTGTAAACGTGATTATAGCTTTGTGATTGTACATTACACAACAAAATGTTACTTATTTGTCACAAATAATATTGAAATCTATTTTATTATTAAAGGAAATATTAAATTATCGATCCTAAGCACTTGATTCTATTTTATCAAGTCGTTAGTTAAAGCCATCTGCTTTCAGTGCAAGGCTTTAGCTGTTACAGGTATTAATTAATCATTACACAGAGCACACTAAGAGCACTGAGAATACGAAGTTTTTTCTCTGAGCTCTCAATGTCCTGTACGTTTAATTTTTTTTTGAGTGTTGTAAGTTGTAATATCAAATAGCGACTTTTAGTTGCTGTTAAACAACGTATACACTTTATAGTGCATTGTGGTTGAGTTTGTTAAAATCCCTTTTTTAAGTATCATATGCACTAATTAGTAATTAGCATGGGTTACATTTTAAAACGGCAGACCAGTGAATTGAATGAGTCGCCAATCAGCATGAAGAATATATTACCCATTTGAACCACAAACTACCGTATTAAAACCTTTATGACCCAACACTCTGCATTACTTTTGGATAAATTTCTTGACTGGTGGAGCAGCTGGATTCTTCGGTTTTCCTGGTTGTTGATTTTACTATTTATCATTTTAAGCGGCTTCAGCCTGTATTACACCATCAATAACCTGAGTGTAAATACTGATACATCAGAATTATTGTCCCCGGATTTGCCTTTTCAGCAAAACAGCAAACGCTGGAAAAATGCATTTCCTCAGGATGCAGCCACGATTTTACTGGTAGTTGAATCGCCAACAGCTGAACAAACTGCCATGGCTGCCAACAAACTGGCACAGCGTATCAGTGTAAACAAGCAGCTTTTTGAATATGTTTATATCCCTGGTGACAATGCTTTCTTTAAGCAACAGGGATTATTGTATCTGGAACTGGATAAGCTCGAAAATCTGACAACCACCCTCTCTGATGCACAACCCTTTATTGGTCATCTATCTGAAAACTATCACCTTCAAGGGCTGCTAGACATACTAGGCAAAGCACTTGATGGCAACAATGATGACTTGCCAACAGATTTAAATCCATTGCTTGAGAATATCGACCAATCACTAATTGCAGTACAGTCAAATAAAAAACATTATTTATCCTGGCAAAAATTACTTTCAACAAATCAATCCAGTGACAGAAATACCCTGCGTAGCATAGTCAGCGCCAGACCCATAGCCGATTTTAATAGTATGAAGCCTGTTGA
>JAGLUC010000471.1 GCA_023134955.1 Methylococcales bacterium
CTAAATCATCTGGGTGGATAAGTTTGCTGTATGCCTCAAATCCTTTAGGCACCTCATTTTCTTTAACGCCGTAAATTTCACAAGTTTTATTGGACCAATACACCGCATCCGAAGCCACCTGCCAGCGCCAAACTCCTAATTGTGCAGCTTCCAGGGCAAGGTTTCGTTGTAGTTCGGAATACATCAATATGTCTCGAGATTTTTCGTTAAACACTCTCAGTTTATTGATGCGTAAAAGTAAAGCGATAGATAAGAGTAATGCAATAACTAAAATGGCGACTCTTAAAAGGTGATCAATAATAAATGAATCAGGCAGGATTTGAAGCCTAACTAATATAATTAATAGAAGAGATATGCAGAAAAACATCCATCCGACTGCTGCAAATCTTGCCGCAGGTTTATTTTGTTGCCAGCCAATGATCGAGGTATAGATCAAATAACTAATTGTGAAGATACCTAAAATATTTATCGCTTTGTGAATAAACACCAAATTAATAAACGGAGCGAGAGTAATGATAATGACCCATAATACCATTTGTATGTCATGAGCTTTGTTGATGTATTGTTTTTCAAGGACTAAAAATGATTTCCTGTGAAGTAGGAGCATAATGACTCCCAAGCCCGTAAACATGGTAATTAAAAACGGCGTTGCTGATAACTGAGTTGCATTTACCATTATTAATTGTAGGTAACCGTCAAATAAGGAATAACTCGCACCACAAAACAACATAAATAAACTGAGGTATAAATTGCTCATGTCTTTTAGAGCAAGAAAAAATGCTAGGTTATAAATAATTAAAATAAATAAAATTCCATAAAATAAACCTAATATAAGTGTGTTTATGGATGAGTTTTTCATGAAGATGGTTTGGGTGAGCAGATTTATATCAAGGCTGATGGTGTCAAAGCTTTGTAATTTGATATAAAAAATTTGTTCTTTATTAATCGGAAGCTTTATCGGGAAAGCGATTTCTTTTTGTAATAACTCTCGTTCAGCGACAGGTAAAACTGAACCTGAAAGTTGAGGCTTGAATTTGTTGGCTTCAACATAAATATTCATCTTGTGAGTATTGGTATAGTTTTGTTGAATTAACCACGCTTTGTTTTCTTTACTGGTATTTTTAACGTTAAAACGCAACCAGAAAGTACTTGAAGAATAGCCAATACTTAAATTATCTTTTTTATTTTTTTTAAATCGCCAAGACTCTTCGGATTGTTTGATATCTTTTAAGGTTAATTTATTTGTTGAATCTTCGAGGATACTGAGATGTTGAGCGATTGAATAAATATCTTGCTCATCTGTAATGATAAGCACATCACTGCCTTGAGCTTGGCCTACTAAAATAAAGAGTAAACCAATGATCAATAAGGGTTGAAGAGTGATAGATTTGAGAATTTTTTGACTAAGAAAATACATTAAATACAGCTAACCTTTCGGATTTTGACACAATCTAAAGTATAGCGAGAAATCACCATAAAATACCGTTTAATTAATAAGTTATGTGATTTTAGCGGCACAAGCGATCAATATATGATGTTATGGTTCTCAATATGGCGTTTTCTGTCCTTTTATGAGCATAAAGCGTGATTTTATCCCCATTATCTGTATTTTTTTGTTAAAATCCGCGTCTTTATACAAGACTAAAGGTCGAAAAATGCCCACTTACCGTTCAAGAACCACGACCCATGGAAAAAACATGGCAGGTGCTCGTTCGCTCTGGCGTGCCACCGGTATGACGGATGATGATTTCAATAAACCGATCATTGCCATCTCCAATTCATTTACTCAATTTGTCCCAGGGCATGTTCATTTAAAAGACATGGGGCAGTTGGTTGCGCGTGAAATTGAAAAAGCGGGTGGCGTGGCGAAAGAATTTAATACCATTGCTGTTGATGATGGTATTGCCATGGGGCATAGCGGTATGTTGTATAGCTTGCCATCGAGAGAAATTATTTCTGATTCGGTTGAATACATGGTCAATGCACATTGTGCTGATGCGCTGGTTTGTATTTCAAACTGTGACAAAATCACACCAGGTATGTTAAACGCGGCTTTGCGATTAAATATTCCTGTTATTTTTGTTTCTGGTGGGCCAATGGAATCCGGTAAAGCGGTCATTGGTGGCGATGAGAAAAAACTGGATTTAGTTGATGCCATGATCATGGCGGTAACCCCCGGTGTTTCTGATGAAGAAACATTGGAATATGAACGTTCCGCTTGTCCGACTTGTGGATCATGTTCAGGCATGTTCACAGCGAATTCCATGAACTGTTTAACGGAAGCTTTGGGTCTATCCTTACCCGGTAATGGCAGTATGTTAGCGACACACGCAGATCGTGAACAATTATTTTTACAAGCCGGTCGAAGCATTGTTGAAATAACCAAAAAATATTATGAAGAAGATGATGCTTCAGTATTGCC
>JAGLUC010000472.1 GCA_023134955.1 Methylococcales bacterium
ACATGGTAATGCGAAGTGGCAAGAAATCTATTGCTGAAAAAATTGTCTATGGCGCGTTGGATGAAGTGCATCAAAAAGGCGGTAAAGACGCATTAGAAATGTTTGAAAAAGCATTGGAAAATGTTCAGCCTGCAGTTGAAGTTAAATCACGTCGTGTAGGTGGTGCAACTTATCAGGTGCCAGTTGAGGTTCGTTCAAATCGCGGTATGGCGTTAGCTATGCGCTGGTTGACAGATGCGGCTCGTAAGCGTGGTGAAAAGTCCATGGGAATGCGTTTAGCAAGTGAGATTCTAGAGGCTGCTGAGAATAAAGGTTCTGCTGTTAAGAAGCGTGAAGATACGCATCGTATGGCAGAAGCAAATAAGGCATTTGCTCACTTTCGTTGGTAAGCTTTTGTTTGTATAGGCTTGCTTAGTAGGTAGCAAGCGTTTTGGAGTTTTAAAAGGTGGCACGTCAAACCCCTATCGAGCGTTATCGAAATATCGGCATAATGGCCCATATTGATGCGGGAAAGACAACCACAACAGAGCGTGTTTTGTTTTATACCGGAGTGTCCCACAAAATTGGTGAGGTTCATGACGGTGCTGCAACCATGGATTGGATGGAGCAGGAGCAGGAAAGAGGAATTACCATAACCTCTGCTGCAACAACTACGTTTTGGAAAGGAATGGATCAGCAGTTTGAGCAGCATCGTATCAATATTATAGATACGCCGGGCCATGTTGATTTTACAATAGAAGTTGAGCGCTCTCTTCGAGTGTTAGATGGCGCAGTAGCTGTATTTTGCGCTGTTGGAGGTGTAGAGCCTCAGTCGGAAACTGTTTGGCGGCAGGGTAATAAGTACCATGTGCCACGAATAGCTTTTGTGAATAAGATGGATCGCTCCGGCGCGGATTTTCTTCGTGTTGTTGAGCAAATAAAAGATCGCTTGAGCGCGAATCCAATTCCGATTCAGTTGCCGATAGGTGCTGAGGAAGATTTTGAAGGTATAGTTGATCTCGTTAAGATGAAGGCCATTTATTGGAATGAATCGGATCGGGGGGTGACGTACGAAGCTCGCGAGATTGCTTCAGATATGCTGGATGATTG
>JAGLUC010000473.1 GCA_023134955.1 Methylococcales bacterium
AAGCCTGATAAATCAACAACCTGCATCTTCCCTTTTGATGGGGTGAGTAGTTACGAAATGAGGTGGGTTAAAAGGTCACTTCATTTCGTTTTTTCTAAGCTTGTGAAATATATTTTAAAATTTCAACAACTTGGGCAGGTGTTTCAGTAACTGCTAAGGCGGCTGCATCCACCTCTTTAAGAGGGTGGGTTAATTCTGGACTGTGCATAACAATTGTTGGTATGCCTAATCCAGAAGCTATACCTGCTTCAAATGCGGCATTCCATTGTTTGTATTGTTCACCAAATTTGACGATAACAATATCCGAGCGACTAATGTAGCTATTGCTACGTAGGGCGTTAATTTTAGCGGCTTTGTGATCTTTCCAGAAGTTGCTTTGTTCTTCACCTAATATTTTAGTACCAACATTATCACTGTCACTATGGTCGGTAATAGGGCTTAGAATCTCAATATCCAGGTTGTTTTCCACAATCCCTTGTTTGATTTGTTGTCGCCAGTCGGAATGGATTTCTCCAGATAGATAAATAGTATAAGACATATTTTTTAATGGTGATGTAACTATCCAGGTATTCTAGTTACAATAGTCAGATTGGGTGAAAATCTATTTTAACTGGATGTGAAACAAAATGTCAGAAAAACATATTTATAAAATTGTCTTTATTAATCGGGAGCAAGTTTACGAAGTATATGCTAAAAGTGTCTATCAAGGCGATATGTACGGGTTTGTGATTGTTGAGGACTTTGTTTTTGGCGAAAAAAGTACCATTGTAGTTGATCCAGGGGAAGAAAAATTAAGGACGGAATTTGAAGGGGTTAAGCGCTCATTTATTCCTATGCATGAGATTGTCCGTATAGATCAAGTTGAGAGACGAGGTATGGCAAAAATAATATCGGATAAATCAGCGGCCACATCGGTTGGAAATGTGTCATCTTTGTATGTGCCAGGTAAAAAATAAAGAAGCCTCGCTTTCTCTATGATTTAGAATCTATTTAACGACTCTTAGCTGAGGTTTGCCAGGTTTCTTTTCTACGGGTGGAGGAGACTCTCTATTGTGTTCTTCTGGATCAAAGATCATGCCTTTACCATTTTCTTTTGCATAAATAGCGAGTACTGCAACTGTTGGTGCGACAATGTGCATTGGATTTCCAGAGAAGCGAGCATTAAACTGAATTTCTTCATTACCAAGCGAAAGACCTTCAATTGCTTCTGGGCGTATATTTAGGACAATTTTCCCATCTTCAATAAAATCTTCAGGAACTAGTGTCTCAAAATTTTCTGTATCAACTAGAAGGTGGGGTGTTAGTTGATTATCTATGATCCATTCATAAATGGAGCGAATCAGATACGGCTTTAGAGATGTCATTTACTTTGAGGTGCCATTTCTTTTTCTGCTTCACTAAGACTTTCCTCAAAGGCTTCTCTGCTAAATAAGCGGTTAGCGTAAGCTGTAATTGCAGGTGAAAGTGAGTTAATGTCAATTCCAAGGCTGGGTAGACGCCATAAAAAAGGAGCCATTACACAGTCAATCAGCGAGTATTCTTCGCTCATAAAAAAGGCTTGAGACTCAAATACAGGTGTCGCTGCAATCAGGCTTTCTCTTAGCATTTTTTTGGCGCGAGCTGATTTTTTTTCACCTGAATTGATAATTTCATCTAATAGGTGATACCAGTCTTGATCTATACGTTTAATAATCATCCTTGCATTTGCACGCGAAACGGGATCCATTTGGTGTAAAGGTGGGTGAGGGAATCGTTCGTCTAAATATTCCATAATGATTCGAGAGTCATATAAAACCAGATCACGCTCAATCAATGTAGGAGAAATACCTGTTGGGTTAAGTTCTATTAAATCTTCGGGTGGGTCGGTTGGTTCAAAAAATTCAATATCTGCAATAATTCCTTTTTCATGGATAACAAGGCGAACGCAATGACTTAGCGCACAAGTTGATGAGGTAAAAAGAGTCATTACTGATTTTCGAGCAGTACTATTGGTCACTAAACACAACCTCTGATAGGAACTAAATAGAGCTATTGTATCATAGCTGTATTTTTTTTTGTTGACTCTAAATTGCTTTGTTGTGCGCTGTTTTGATTGAATGGAAGGGTCTTATAGTGATGAATTTAGACGGTTAAAGTATGCTTTTTATAAAGAAATCTCTATTTAAGAGCAGCTCTAATAATTTATAGAGATGCTCTTAAGTTTGAATAGACTTTTATTAAAAATGTTAGTGAATGTCCTTCCAATATTCCTTTTTGAGTAAATAAGCAATAATACAAAACAGTATTAAAAAGACTAAAACATACTTACCCATTTGTTGTCTTTCCAGTTGGATTGGTTCACCTACATAAACTAAAAAGTTGACTAGGTCGGTTACCACTTTATCAAATTCCTTATTGGATAAACGGCCCTTTTCTTTAATTTTCAGGTAGGCGACAATGTCTTCACCTTGGACTTTTTGAATAGAAGCGGTTTGTATGCCTTGTAATTGCCATAACATGTTAGGCATGCCAACATCTTTAAAGACAGTGTTGTTTACCCCAAAAGGTTTGTTTTTATCAATATAAAAACTTTTTAGATAGGTATACAACCAGTCTCCACCTCTTACTCTTGCGATTAAGGATAAATCAGGTGGGGTGGTGCCAAACCATTTTTTTGAATCATCAGGGTTCATGGCTGTATGCATTGGATCATAAATATTAGCACCTTCGGGCGCAATTTCAGCAAGAACTACAGCGTCATCAATATCTAAATCCATAGCAATACGTTTGTAACGCATATATTTTGCCGAGTGGCAGCCAAGACAATAAGTTACATAGTGTTTTGCACCACGTTGTAATGAAGCGTTGTCAGTCAGGTCAATATTAACGCTGCTTAATTTAACATTGCCAGCAGCAAGTGCGCTGAGAGGTAATAGTACTAAAAGTGTATAGATGATTTTTTTCATAATTAATCCAGACTCTCTTTTAAATTTTTCAGTACTCTAGTAAGCACATGGATAATACCAGATTTATCAGGTGTTACAGGTATGGTAGCACCCCAACTTGTTTTATAAGGTTTTTTAATGGTCATTTCATCAAATGCTTCAACTAACGTTGCATATTTTTGTTGTGCGTCAGCTGTATCCGTAACCTGCTTAGGTACAGGTTTGGTTTTTTCCCAACGTGTATAGATTGGCATTAATAAGAAAAATGAAAAATAGATGACAGTAAAAATACGAGCCATCATTGTGTAGGTTGGTGTTGCAGGTTGTGTGCCTAAGTACCCTAATACAAGAAAACTAATAACAAATAACACTAAGAATTTTTTGTATATACCACCTCTGTACCGTATAGACTTAACTTTACAACGATCTAACCATGGTAATAGGAATAGCACAACGATAGAGCCACCCATTGCAATAACGCCAGCAAATTTATCTGGTACGGCTCTTAAAATGGCATAAAAAGGTGTGAAATACCAGGAAGGTTCAATATGTTCTGGCGTTTTTAACGGGTCTGCAGGGATAAAGTTAGCATGTTCAAGAAAATATCCACCCATTTCAGGCATATAGAAAATAACCGTGGCAAAGAAGAATAAGAATACACCAACACCCACAATATCTTTTACTGTGTAATAGGGGTGGAAAGGAAT
>JAGLUC010000474.1 GCA_023134955.1 Methylococcales bacterium
AACTAAAATTGTAGGAGTACTAGTACTCTATCAAGATGGCATTGCGGTGAGATGGTTTTTTAATAGATCAAAAGTAGCTTGTTTGTACGAGAAGAGGTTTTAAGGTGGTGCTATGTAGTCAGTCAACAGTGTATTGGATTTGTCATCTGTATATTCTTTTTTAATGGTGATTATTTCTGGCAGAGTGTCGTTAAAGAGTTTAACTAATGAGGGGTCAAAGTGTTTGCTTGATTCTGAATTGATTAAATCGACTGCACTAGAAATTGTCCATGCTTTTTTATAGGGACGTTCCATCGTTAGCGCATCAAATACGTCTGCTAGAGCGACAAGGCGACCATCTATAGGAATGTCTGTGCCTTTTAATGAATTAGGGTAACCACTTCCATTCCATTTCTCATGATGACTTAAGGCTATTACACCAGCTTGTTGTAATAATTTATTTTTAGATCGAGTTAAAATTCTTTGTCCAATAGTGGTGTGTTGTTTCATCACTTCCCATTCCTTACCATCTAAGCGTCCAGGCTTTAATAGAATATTATCGGGAATACCAATTTTTCCTACATCGTGCATTGGTGCAGCATATAACAGGGATTCTGCTTCTTTATCATTCATTCCCATGGCCTGGGCAAGGCGTTGAGAATAAAGTCCTACTCGAATGGTGTGCATGCCTGTTTCTGTATCACGAAATTCTGCGGCATAACCCAGGCATTCAATAATTTCTATTTGAGATTCTCTGAGTTCTTCGGTACGTTTTTCTACTGCATTTAAGATGGTTTGGTTGTAATTATGCAGTTCCTGACTGGAAAGTTGTGTTGTTAGTAGGTGGTGAACTCTATATAGAAATTCATTTTCATCTATAGGGGTGTTGATAAAGTCCTTGATTGCTGTATCTACTGAGGGGATATGGTTTTTAGTGTCATTAATTAAAAAAATGGGCGGCAAAGGGTGTTCTGTTTCTAATTGAGTAGTCAGTTCTGTGAAGGCTAATTTAGAACAAGGGCTAAAAATAATGAGGTCAGGCAAATTAGCTTCATATAAACTGATGGCTTGCTGAATATTATTAGCACAATGAACCTTATGATAGTCGTTGGCTTTTAATAGATGAACAATGTTATCTGAATGTTCGGTGCTAATAAGTAGAATATTAGCTTCTGTTAGGTCTAGTAAATCAGTTATCATTTTTAAATCTCTGTTATGCCAGTATGTCTTTTTTACGACAACCTCTAATCATTTCTCCACGTTTTCTATGCTGGTTATTACTAATCATGATTAATGATAAATAATTAACCTTTTCACCATATAAACTATTCAAATCATGAATAATTCGCTCTTCATCTGAGCCAGCTTTTTCTATAAAACAACTGTTGTTTAATAAATTTTTATCTCGTAACAGTTCAATAATATTATCAAGTATAGGTTTTACTTTTAATAATATTAGTGTGTCAAAGTCATTGAGTAATGACTCAATCATTTCAATTCCATACCCGGCAGGAATAATGGCAACCGTATCATCAGTATCTGCTAAAGGCACTTGGGCAAGTGCAGCGGCAGCATTAAATGATGAAACGCCTGGGATAGTTTCTATTTCGGCTGATTGATCAATAGCTTTAACCGTTTTTGCTAAATGTTGAAAAGTAGAGAAGGTTGATGCGTCACCTTCAACCAGAAAAATCACATCTTGGTCTTGCCGTAATAAATCGCAAACTGTTTGAGCAGCTTGTAACCAGTATTTAGCCAGTATTTCTTTATCATGGGTCATGGGAAAGACTAGTGCCAGACTATTTTCTGGCTCAACAAGTCCTGCTTTTAAGGCGATTTCCAAGGCATAACTGGGTCTGTCTTTCTTTTTTATCGGGTAAGTCCAATAAGCATCGGATTGTAATAACTCCCATGCACGGCGAGTAATTAAACCTGGGTCTCCTGGCCCTAAAGAAACACCATAAAGTTTAGCTGTCATTTTGTTCTGTCCTTTGTGCCGAGACTATCCAGACTGGATTTTCGGCTTGCATACGGTGCATATGTAAAATTGGCTGGCTACGTGATGCTTGTAGTTGGGTCATATCCCAGTGGGAATCAAGCGTTTTTAATGTTTCTACAGCGGTCGTTAAATTTTCGATAGTGACAAAGTTCATCACTAACCAACCATTTACATTAAGCCGTTGTAAGCATAATTTGATTAACTCAGCTAACTCACCTCCCGTTCCTCCCATAAAAATGGCATCAGGATTTGGCCAGTCATTTAAGCCGATAGGGGCTTTGTTATTAATCAGCTGATAATTGTAAATATTGAGCTGTTTGGCATTGTGTTGGGCAATTTCAAAATCAGCGATATTTTTTTCAATGGCATAGACATAACCTTGCTTGCATAATCGAGCCGCTTCCAAACCTACAGAACCAGATCCTGCACCAATATCCCAAACAATACTGCTGGGCTTTAACTGCATACGGGACAGGGATACCGCACGTACTTCACGTTTGGTAATTAAGCCTTTATCAGGTTTACGTTGTTTAAACTCATTGTCTTGCAGACCAAAGATAATACTTTCTTTATTGCTCTGTTTGCGCTGTAAAATAACAATGTCATTACCATTAAATGATTGTTCGCTGATAGACTGGATTGATTCGCCTTGTATGACTTTTTCATGCTTCCCCAGTAAATCTTCTGTCACGGTTATTTCAAATAACTCAGCCACACCTTCTTGTAACATCATTCGGGCAATGCGGTCTGGTGTGTTTTCCGGGCTGGTTAAAATAGCCAGTTTATGATGATTAAAAATGGCTTGTAATAAAGCATAAAAGCCGTGCTCTGGGCCAGCGCCTTTTTGCCATTCCCCTGCATCTTTACTGTGCACTGAGATAATTTTAGCATCTTGCCAAGCCAGTCCAATCTGAGCAAAAGCTAATTGAATGGAAGATACATTTGGAATGATTTGTAGCTTGGTATCTGGCAGTTTTTTGCACAAATAACTGGCTATGCCATGGCATAAAGGGTCGCCAGTGGCTAAAACAACTACCTGTTGCCGGGCTTTTAAAGCATCTGTAATCCAGCCGGGAACATCTTTTAAATGTCCTGTTAAGTCTTTTTGTTGAGCTTGCTCAATTTGTTCTTTAAATAACACTAATGTTCGACTGGCACCAATGACAAGGTTGGCATTCTTGATGGCTTGTAATGAGTCAGAAGTTAAACCCTGGATACCGTTATCAAGTACACCGATAATCTTAAAGCTCATTGATGATCCTCATAATGGGAAAGTTTTTGTCCTTCAAAATCACAAATTAAAATTGTATATTTGAAGGTGCTGGGATAGCGTGATTTAAGGGTATTCACCACTCGTTTAGATAATTCCTGATAGAAAGGCGTACTGAGCCCTAATTCTTGCATTCTTTCTCCTGCATAACGCGCTGTTTCACCTAGTCGAATATCCTCACAAACACTAGGCTCTACACCAATAGCTGCTGCCATGTCTGCTAATAATTGAGTATTAACGGGGTTTCTACGCGCATGAGTGATAATTTCACCTTGCGCTATTTTGGTTAACTTACCAACCATACCGCCTATAATAATATGATTGATATTGTTTTCATTGGCGGCATCCAGTGCAGGACCTAAAAAATCACCCATTTGTACAAAACAGGCAGGTTGTAATTGGGGTAATTCGCGCAAAGTAAATTTTTCTGTCCGCCCACCTGTGGTTAATACAACCGTATCTAAACCTTGATTAGCAGCAACCTCAACGCCTTGTACCACACTGGCGCGAAAAGCAGCGGTAGAGTAAGGATGGACAATGCCAGTCGTTCCCAAAATGGAAATACCATTAATAATGCCCAGGCGGTCATTTAAGGTTTTCTTAGCCATTGCTTCGCCATCTGGGACAGAAATGGTCACTTGCAAGCCCTGGGTTTTTAATTGTTCACCAGCCACTTCACGAATATTCTGCTGAATGTTTTTTCGCGGAACCGGGTTAATTGCAGGACTGCCCACTTTAAGACCAAGACCGCGCATAGTAATAGTACCCACACCTTTCCCACCGCATAAAACAATTTCATCGATTTGTTCGGCTAGATATTTAACATCAGCCGTTAAATGAGCTTTGTCAGTACAGTCAGGATCATCCCCGGCATCTTTAATAATAACGGCATGAGCATGAGTTGCATCACAATACCCCTCCGTCACATTAAAGGTAATACGTTGACCATTGGGAAGCAGAGATTCAATCTGCTCAGGTACCTGACCAGTTAACAAGCCAATGGTTGCAGCTCTGGCAGCGGCGGCTGAACAGGCTCCCGTGGTGTAACCTTTGCGAGTACCTTTGGTTTTTTTGGCTTGCACGAGGTCTATTTAGATTGGGCTTCAGCTAATGCTAATAAAGCATGAATGGCTGAAACTACTAGCGTAGAGCCACCTTTACGACCATGAGTAATAATCCATGGTACATTGCTTAAAGTCTCAAGTTCAGCCTTAGATTCAGCCGCAGAAACAAAGCCCACAGGCATGCCGACAATTAAGGCAGGTTTTAGATTATCCTCTTTAATTAAACGGATGACTTCTAATAAAGCTGTAGGCGCATTGCCCACAGCCACAATACTACCTTCTAACAGACCTGCTTTGTGAGCCTTACGCATTGCCTGTACTGCGCGTGTAGTATTTTCAGCTTTTGCCAGGCTGATAACATCATCATCAGAAATAAAGTGATGGGTATTTACACCAAAATGACTGAGGCGAGGTTTCGATAAACCCACGCAAATCATCTCAACATCGGCAACAATCGGAGCACCGTTTAAAATAGCACTTAATCCGGCTTCAACAGCATCGTCACTAAAACGGCTTAAACCATTAAATTCAAAATCTGCCGTGGCATGAATCATTCGGCGAACAATTTGCCACTGGGCATCAGTGTAATCATGTTCGCCTGTTTCATTATCAACAATGGCAAAAGAATTATGTTCAATTTTTTGACCCGCCTGGGTCATTTGTTCGGTAACTGTGTTTTGGGTCATAATGTGCTGGGGGTATGTGCTGGGGTGTATTTTGTAGGAAATGAGGCTTCATAGACTGTGAAAGTATTCGCTCTAGCTCCCCCTCTTTAGCAAAGAGGGACGCTAAAAGCATAATACTTTCACAGTCTCTTCAGCCTCACATTTATATGGACGGGGCTGAAGCCTCACTTCCTATAACACCTAAAAATGCTTACAGTATAATGCTTAGTGTGGTTTTTTTGAAATTCATCTGAAATTAATTACCGCTTCAAAAGCTATTGTTCGACTGAGAGTAGTAGAAAAATAAATTATGAAAGTATCAAGCATTAAAAAAAACTCACTGTTTATTAGTGTTGCCCTTGTTTTTATTTGTAGTCAGTCATTTGCCGAGATTACGACTAAGTCTACTGAACCTTTGGTTGCATATGAAATAATGGAAGAAGTGAGTAAATATATGCAGATTATTAGCGATGCCATTTCTCGTGAAGATTGGGTGCAGGTTAAAAAAACAGCACTTCAAATTGCAAATCAGCGACAACCGCCCTTTAGTGAAAAAATACGTATTGTAGCGTTTATCGGCACAGATTTAAGTCGGTTCAAGAGCCTGGACGCTAAAAAACAAGCAATTGCACATGCACTAGCAGAGTCTGCCGCCCGTAAAGATGATGATGCGGTAATTGCAGACTTTGCAGCATTAGAAAATATCTGTCTGGAATGTCACCAAATTTTCCTCAAACCCTTTCAGAATCATTTTTATGGTGAGCGTGAAGAGTATAGATAAGCGAACATTTATTTTTTGCAACGTAGTAAAACTGGACTGACATAAATATTATGTAACATTTTATTGGTGTGTTTGTGGGATATGTTGCTGGGATTCAGCTAAGCTTCATCCCAGCCACAGTTAATGCTGATGATGTCCATGCCCATGTTCCTGGGCAAATTCTCTGTAGCTGCAACCATCGCATTCCATCATGGGCTTGTTGTCAGGTTGTTTTAGGGCTTTTACATTAGCATCTAATAAACTGACTATTTCTGGCTCAAAACCAAGATAGCTGCCTAAACCAAAACGAATTCGTGGGTATTGGGTTTGCAAGTGTTTAACTTGCTCGGCAATACGGTTGATTAATGTGCCGGTAAACAAGTAATAGGGCAGGATGGCGATTTGTGTCATGCCTAGTTTAACCTGTCTTTGTACCATGGTTTCTAGGCGTGGGTAGGTAATGCCCGTAAAGGCAATATCGACTAATTCATGTTCTCTTTCTTCATAGATCCAGCGAGCTAATTTTGCGACTTCACCATTAGCAATTTTATCGGATGAACCTCGACCCAGTATAATAACACCTGTGGTTTTAGGGTCGGGCATAGCTAATGTATCCATAACGAGTGTTAATTGGCGATTAATTGCGGTCAATAATTTTGAGCTTACCCCTAAATGTTTACCATAGATAAATTCAACATCAGGATGGCGTTGTCGCGCTTTTTCTAAATGCTCAGGTATTTCCATTTTTACATGACCTGCGGCATTTAAAATTAAAGGAATAACTAACACCTTATTGGTGTTTTTAGCGGCTTTATCAAAGCCTTCATCCAGTAATACCTCGGCAAATTCAATGTAACAGACTTCAATGCGCCAGTCTGGGTGCCGGGCTTTCCAGTTGTCTGCAAATTGTTCGATTTCTTTGTTGCCATTAGGCTCACGAGAGCCGTGACCTACTAATAAAATTGTTTCTTTCACATTTATTTCCGTTTTGTTGCTTGTAGTGCAGACTTTAGTCTGCAATTCTTGGGTAACATAGTGGACTGATAACACCATGGATGGTGTGTAGTAGAGTAATGCAGGAGCAATTACCGAAGTCCGCTTTATATTAAGTTCTTTCTGCTTTACGAAAGCGATGGCTAAAGGTTGCATCGTAAAGTTTTGATTTTTTTAATTCAGACCAGTGTCTGGCACCTAAAGTAGGGCTGGCAATAATCATTGCCTGGCTGTTGATTTTGGCTAGTTTACATTTTTCTCTAATATCAGACAAAGTACCTCGGATGATTTGTTGTTCACCTGGCCAACTGGCTTTATAGACCACAACAATGGGGGCATCGGCTGACCAACCTGCATTTAATAATGCACTTTCTATTTTTTTAAGCAGGGTAATGGAAAGATATAAACAGAGCGTGCAATGGTGTGCTGCTAATTCTTCTAAAGATTCACCATCGGGCATGGGAGTTCTGCCTTCAACGCGCGAGAAAATGACGGTTTGAGTGACTTCAGGTAGTGAGAGTGTTTCTACCGCAGCAGCAGCGGAAGCCATTGCTGAAGTAACGCCAGGTACCACGGCTACTTCAATGCCAGCAGCATCTAAGGGTTGAATCATTTCAATCAATGCGCCGTATAAACCTGGGTCACCTGTTTGTAAGCGTAATACATTGGCATTGCCTTTGGCTTTGCTGATCAGCCAGTCGCAAATTTGTGCTAATGTCATGCCTTTTGAATCTTCAATGTCGCAAGACTCTTTTGCCCAGGTCATTGCGGCTTCAGACACTAAGGAGCCAGCATATAAAATAGCATCCGCTTCACTGATGAGTCGCTGGGCTTTTAGGGTTAATAGTTCAGGATCACCAGGTCCTGCACCAACAAACCAAACTTTTGGCATATAAAATTCCGAAAAATGAACTTTATATTATAAACCTATATATACTCTTCACGCTCAAGAATACCTCACCCAAGCACACAGCTTATTGCGATGTGCGTTGTTTAATGCCATGGATGGCATGTAGTAGAGCAACGCAGGAGCAATTGCCGGGTAAAGTATTGAAATAGATTACTATTCCTGCTGCTTTACGCCTAGCCCATCACAACAATCTACGCACTTGAATGAGGTATTCTTAAACATGAAGAGTATGTTAATCGTCCCCACTGGAGAAGGGGGAAAGGTGTGAAAATTTTCAGGATGATTAATAGCTATTGCTCATATTCATCCACTGATTCCATGCGATTATTCATATTTATTTGAAGCATTTGTTCAACCTCTTTAGCTTTTTCAAGTACTTTTCTCTGGTCATCGAAAAGGCGTTCTGTGTTTGATTGTTCTGGCGTTGTTTTATCGTCTTCACTAGAACATCCGCCAATTAAAATAAAGGGTATAAATAATATAAAATAATACTTTTTTGTCATCATATTTACCTTATGGTAGTAGCAAATGGGTGTTAAGGTTTCATTATAGACTTTTAAAGGTATTATTTTAGTACGCCGTATCTTTTAAATTGGCTATGTCACCGTTAAGTGTGGAATTTTTTAAATGCTTTGATCGTTCTTAAGCCCTCCCTTGCTGGGTTTGGGTGACGACTGCATGGATGCAGAAGGTAGAGCAACGCATGGAGCAGTTGCCGAGGAGGAATAAAATAATTCTCTTT
>JAGLUC010000475.1 GCA_023134955.1 Methylococcales bacterium
AATACCTCATGTAAGCCGCTACATCATTTTTCATATGCTCATGGGTTGATTGAGCAATTTTAAATACCCAGTCATATTTGAGGCTTCCAAAAAATCGTTCAACCACCGCATTATCCCAGCAGGTACCCACATCACCCATGCTCACACGTACACCATGACCATCCAGTAACTTACGATAACGATTTGCCTTCAAGCTGTAACTCTATCTGCTCCTTCCAGCAATACTGTATATTACTGGCTATACCCAGTGATTTTTCTGCTTCTGGCACTGAAAAACCCTGTTCTAGCACCAACGCTACCGCCTCTTCTTTAAATTCTTTAAAATATTGTTTATATGTTCGTTTCTGTCACATTTTGACACCTTTATAATTGATAAATATTATTTCTTATTTAAAGTGTCCGATGCTATTAGACCACTACAATATTCGTCCCATAACAATTGCCTGGTCATATCTTTGTGCTTGAGCTCCTGATGGAAACGCATCCAGTCGGGAATCTGGTGACGCGCTGACACTCGCGTGTCGGCACCAGAGCAAAACAACCAGACTAGTTGGTTGTCATCTAAATCATCAGGCAAAGGCCAGGAAAGACCAAGTTCATCCACCTTGCTGAGCAGTTTTTGAATGGCACCAATACTTACTTAGTGCTGGGAGGTCCACTTGAAAAATTTTCAATCACTATGTCTCAATGATTTTTTTCATGCTCTGAACAAGGCTATGATCTGCTAATAATGCTCGTTACTTCCTGGATGCTACTTGAGAACTCTATTCGTATGCCAGAATAAATGTTTTAGCAACATCTAATGTGCTTAGTGTAACTATATCAATGTATTCAATGAGCGTTTAAATTTGTTATTCATTATTTTTGCGCAGACGGCGTTTATTTTTATGCCACAAATAAGACTCTAGGAAAACATAATAGATTTTCCTAGGTATTTTCATTATGCTTGTAACTGACTTAGATTCGTAACCATATCTCCTTAAAGTATCATGTGCTAACTCAAAGGTAATGGCCAAATCTGCCCGCGTTAACTTGTGCTTCCATTTATATAAATGTTCCTTACTAGGCCGTTTTTTTAATTGTGCGTGAATTGTACTTACCAAATCGCCCAGTTTATCTTCCGCATTGCTAGAATAACTACCAAGCATTATATCATCATAAGGTAACTCTAAAAAATCAACAATGTCGTGTAATGTTTCCTCGGTATTTTCAACAAGATCCTCATAACGGATTTCAATTTTTTGTGAATTTGGCAGCATTGATAGCATTCGACTCAAGGTTGTGACAGAATGTTGCCAATAGTCAAGTGCTTTTGGGAAAGTATTTGGCCCCCACCACTGCTTGCTTATGGAAGATGCGACATCTCGCCCATCGCGTATAATATGAATAAATTTTGCATTAGGAAACAAGCTATGCGTGTATTCTAAAAGAGCGGTATAAATAGGATCCTTGTCCCCCCACATGCATTTTTTAGTACGCTTAAGGTAGCACCCATATAATTGTCTAATAGCATCAGATGCATTATTTATTTCTTCAAAGTTAAAATCATCTAGGGTAAAAACTTCCTGCCATTTTTTTACGCCTCTCAATGAAAGAAGTTTTGTTATCAAATGTTGTTTAGAGTCAGTAGTTGTCAACGGTTTAAATAGGAGATCTTCGGATAGTAAGCCATGTATGATTCCTGATTCATAAGTAATTAAAAGCTCTGGGTGCGCATCAAGCATCATATTGAGAAGTGTAGTTCCTGAACGATCTACGCCAATGATAAAAACAGGCTCTTGTTGTTTGCTCGTCATTTTTGCATCCCTTAGTATAGTGTTTT
>JAGLUC010000476.1 GCA_023134955.1 Methylococcales bacterium
GATTACCCATAAGCCTCAGCCAATTTCAAAAATTTCCCAGGCATAGGCGGCGTACGAACAGCCATATAGCCAAATCGAGGTATCATGTCCTCTAGTTGAAACCGTCTATTATGTCGATAACAAAATTCAGCTAGATAACGAGGTGCATGTTTTGGGTTTATAGAATGGTAAGTTCCAGTAATTGCATTTTTTACATTACCCAGCATGGTATTAACCCAGGCAAACTCTTTTTTAGAAACACTTTTGGACCCACCACCTGTGACAATACTAAGATGATAACAGCCCGCTTCTTTAACCGCAGAAAAACAGGGGAGACCATCAGAGATAACGGTACTGTCTGGTGTTATATGCTGTTTCGCCCATCTAGATATTTCATTAAGGCGAAATCCTTTCACAACATTAAAATTCATTGCGATAGGGTGACCTTGCTTATCAATTGAAACAGCCGCTACAAAAGGAATCTTATTCGCTGATCCTCGACCTCTTTTACCACCGTGTCGCTCACCGCCTAGATAGGCATCATCTAGCTGGATAATCCCCGTTAACGGTTTACTGTCATCACGTTCTTTCATGACCTGCATTATTTTGTGTTTCATTGACCAAGCTGTATTATAAGAAACTCCAATCTGACGTTTCAATGATAATGCGGAAATACCTGTTTTGGCTTGGGTAATCAAATATATGGCTAAAAACCATTGGGGTAACGGAAGTTTAGTTTGTTCAAAAATGGTCTGGCTCGTTACTGAGGTTTGATGATGACATTGATAGCACTGATATAAGCGTCGAGTGTTTAGAATGCAGTGTTTCTTACTGCCACAATCAGGACAAACAAAACCAGTCGGCCAACGCCATTTATATAATGCTTGATGGCACTGTTCTTCTGTTCCATAATCTTTGATGAACTCAAACAAGCTGTAGCCTGCTTGAAATTGGACTTTATTTTTGGCCATGATTGCTCTCCACCTTGTGTACCTTACTTTCTATGACAAACTTAAATCATTAAAGTTGCTTAGTCTCATGGGTAATCA
>JAGLUC010000477.1 GCA_023134955.1 Methylococcales bacterium
ACGTCGCAAATCACCGGCTGCAAAAGTCGAGTAGCCCACAGGAACTTCCCCCACAGGCTCTCACAGAACCGTACGTGAAACTCTCGCTTCATACGGCTCTTCTCGTCCAACCTCTTAAATTAAGTATAATGCCAGTGTACAAACAATTTTGCATCACGAGACCGTACGCCTATTAACCAACGCACTGCCTGTCGTTTACTTTTTAATCGTTTGTACTTTCGTTTCGCCCATCGAATTAATTCTTCATTCAGATAATTGAGAACACGCTTAAATTCTGCGTATCCATACTGTCCATAGTAATTCATCCAACCCTGAACTTTTGCTCGACTGTATTTGGCAATCATCGCAAGGTCTGTCTTGCTACTTCTAAATACTCGCCAACTTTCAATCTTGCCTCGAATCACTTTCGATGACTTCTGACTTATCGCTGGTGAAAATGCTACAAAGAATACGCCTCGTCGATTCTTTGACTTTCTTGGCTTAAAACTATGCCCCAAAAAGTCAAAACTCACGACTGGATAGCTTCCTCGATTATTACTACTTTTACAGTAGGCTATCTTCGTTTTCTCTGGATGCAAACTCAACCCGCATTCGCTAAAGCGTTCCTCCAGCACGGCTCTTAACCGCTTAGCTTCTTCTTCACTAATGCAGTGACAGATTATGTCATCTGCATATCGCTCGAATTGCAACCCTGGCCAGTGTCTATCAACCCATGTGTCAAACGCATAGTGTAAATATAGGTTTGCCAATAGTGGGCTAATCACTCCTCCTTGCGGGGTTCCTTTTTCTCGCGTTTCCTGTGTGCCATCCTGTCGTTGAACGGGGGCCGTTAACCATCGCTCTATGTATAGGATCAACCATTTGTCATGTACATGCTTACGTACTGCTCGCATCAACAATTCATGGTCAATGGCATCGAAGAAGCCTTTGATATCCATATCGAGTACCCAAGCTCTTTTCCAACACCTTTGGCGTGTTACTGACAAGGCTTCTAGTGCTGATTTATTGGGTCTGTAACCATACGAGTTTTCATGAAAATGACTCTCTAATTCAGGCTCTATTCGCTGTTTGACTACCATTTGGGCAATACGGTCTGCTATCGTTGGTATTCCTAACGATCTGATTCCGCCATCTCCTTTTGGTATGTCTACGCGTAATACCGCTGGCGGTATATAACTGCCTGATGAGAGTCGGTTCCATAACTTATAAAGGTTGTTTTTAAGGTCGGCTTCAAAGTTTTCCATACTTTGTCGGTCTACTCCTTCACCTCCTTTATTCGCTTTGACTCGTTGGTACGCTTTTACGATTTCTTGCTTACTTATTTCAAAAGGTTTTGTCTGACTCACCCAGCTCCTCCTCATTTCGAGTTGGCTGCGTATTTCAGACTGGACGAGGCCACACCTTTGCTCAGATTCCATTACAGAACCCTCAACGCTCTTACGAGTGACTCCGCCCCTGTGTTCCGCATTGGTACTCTCTCACTCCACGGGACTTCCGCTTGTGATTCTCCCTTAGCATCGAAACGACAGGTTCTCAAGTTCCATAGTAAAGCCTGTATCAAAGTCATGCCCTCTTTATGCCGGTTGCCATCTGGACAGGATAAAGGTAACTTCCAGACTATTCCCTGATTCACCACTGAACTCAGGTTTTGACAACATCGAAAAGCCTTTCGACACCTCATCAAGGGTTTATTTTCATTCATCTCTTTGATACTCACCTGACAA
>JAGLUC010000478.1 GCA_023134955.1 Methylococcales bacterium
ACTTTTTTTATTTCATTTCGCCATACTTGACCTGGTAAAATTTTTTCTTTATCTATCCAAGGAACAGCACCTTCTTGCTTTAGATCATTATACAGACGCAATGCTAAGCTTTGGTCTTCTCTTGCATAACTAATAAAAACATTTTTTTTAGTATCTTCCATTGGAATAATTCCTCAAATAAACTCTATAAGGCAGTATTTCATAACGAGCTTTTTGTTTTTTTTGACATTATTGCACAATTCAAGACTTGGTCTCGTTATGTTTGCTAAAACTAAAATAGAGATGAAAGGGGATACTTTCACAAATTCATAAGCCTTTACTTCCAGTTGATGTGTTGTGAGTGTTTTAGTCATTACGTGCCTACGTATCATTTATAACCAGTTCTCATATTGAAGCAAAGGAACATGTTTAAAATGTCGTACGTTGTTGGTAATTAAGGTCAAATTATTCGCAATTGCAATAGATGCAATTTCTAGGTCAGCTAAATCTAGCGGTGTGCCACGTTTCTCAAGTTCTGCTCGAACCCGACCACAGACATATGCAGCTTTAGTGTCAAAGCCCACAATGTTTACAGCGGGCAATAAGATGGTTTCTAAATTATTTAAGTGATATTCAGGTCGTTGGCTTTTTTCTGCACCATAGACAATTTCAGAAATAGTGATAGTGGAAATATATTGCTGGTCTTTAGATATGTTTGCTAATTTCGCTAACAGATTAGCTGAGGGTCGTGGCTTTACAATATTGGTAATAGTATCTGTATCAAAGAGAAACATCTCGACCTTTCCCCCCCACTTTCTCGTAAATTTTCTATATTACCCATGGCATCAGCTACTTCATCAAACCCTTGCCATTTTCCCACTATTGCTGCTAAGCCTTGTTTTTCTTCATGTTGCTCTAATATTTTTAGATCATCAAGGCTAACAAGTACTGCAACTGGTTTATCTCGTTTAGTAATTATAAAGCGTTCATGAGAGTACTGGCTTTTGGCGATGAGTTCTGAAATATGGGATTTGGCTTTTGCTACAGAAATAGTAGTGATAGACATGATGCATTCCTGATAATTAAGTTTAGGTCATTATGACTTGTTTTGTATTGTTGTTCAATATTGACATAATAAAGAGAGAGTGATGGACACGAGATGAATTCACTCAAGCATAAGTTTTCTGTTAAGAAAAATACTACCCCCCCCAATAACTTTAAACAAGATAACTTGTCTTTAATACGTGAAAAACGGATACGGAAAACATTTAGTTGTTAAATTTCTAAATAGAAAACTTTTTTCGCTATAACTATAAAGGCAAGGATGATAGGGGGTACTTTCACAAATTCAGCAGCCCTCTCTTCCAGTTGATGCGACATTGACTGTTTATATCTTGATCAAGATGAATTTTTTTTATTTGTTGTAGTCACTCTAAATCTTAATGTGGTTAATTTTGCTGTAAACTAGCCCATAAATTGCTTTACATAAATTATTTATACGGTTTTAAAATTTAATATGTCAATTATTCCTGCACCAATTGTCCGTTTTTATCACAAAATGGCATCTCCGCCACATTTTTACAGTTTTACCAATAAATTATTACCTTGGTTAATTGTTATATGCCTTATTTTATTAGGGACAGGGTTATATGGTGGGCTTTATTTGGCACCGACTGATTATCAACAAGGCGATAGCTACCGGATTATTTATATTCATGTGCCTGCGGCCTGGATGTCTTTATTTGTTTATATGGTGATGGCAATATCGGGTGGTATTGGTTTGATTTGGCGGATTAAATTGGCTGATGTGGTAATGATCAGTAGTGCGCCGATTGGTGCCAGTTTTACCTTTATTGCTCTGGTGACAGGTTCATTATGGGGTAAACCTATGTGGGGTACCTGGTGGGTTTGGGATGCTCGTTTAACGTCTGAATTGATTTTGTTATTTTTGTATTTAGGGGTGATCAGTCTTTATGGTGCGATTGAAGACAGGCGTACTGCTTCAAGAGCGGTGTCCATTTTAGCTTTGGTGGGGGTGGTTAATATTCCGATTATTCATTATTCGGTGCAGTGGTGGAATACTTTGCATCAAGGATCAACTGTCACAAGAATGGATAAACCTTCTATTCATATTGATATGTTGATTCCCTTATTGTTAATGGCGACAGCGTGTAAATTTTATTATGCGATTGCCATGTTACAAGTGGCAAAAGTGGAGTTATTGGTTAGAGAACAAAACACTCAGTGGGTTAAGAAAATCATAGAGGATAAAGTATGAACAGTTTTGCTGAATTTTTAGCCATGGGTGGATATGGATTTTATGTCTGGACTGCCTATGGTATCGCTTTTTTTGTATTGGCATTGAATGTGATTTTTCCGTTGATGCAAAGAAAGAAATTATTACGAACATTAGCATTAAAACAAAAGCGAGCTAAATAATGACACCAGTAAGAAGACAGCGTTTAATTTTGATTTTATTGATGATTGCAGGTGTTGCCATAGCTGTAACCTTTGCTTTAAAAGCTTTTAATGAAAATTTAATGTATTTTTTCTCAACTACAGAAGTGGCAGAAGGTAAAGCGCCAGTAAATGCTAAATTTCGCTTAGGCGGAATGGTGGTTGAGGACAGTATAGAAAGACCTGATGATGGTATTATGGTGCGTTTTGTGTTGACAGATTACAGCAAACAAGTGACTGTGGAATATACGGGGATATTGCCTGATTTGTTTAGAGAGGGGCAGGGGATTGTCGCTAATGGCAAGTTGAATCAATCGGGCGTATTTATTGCGGAAGAAGTGTTGGCAAAACATGATGAAAATTATATGCC
>JAGLUC010000479.1 GCA_023134955.1 Methylococcales bacterium
TTAATAAACCAAGGATCTTTTAGGCCTAATGCAAGTGTAAATATTTCAGTGCTATTCATGGGGGATGGTAGTGAAAATTGAATTATTTTACAGGGTTTACCCACTCATTTCTTCATAGACCCTATTTAAAGTGCTTTTTGCTGCATTTGGACTATCAAATTTAACAAACTGAATGATTTCTGTTAAATCTTCATTCGCAGTTTTAGCCCATATAACATTGTAAATTTTAGCCATTTTCTGAATCTACTAACTTTTCTAACCCAGAAAAAACATCCTCTTGAGGAATAAAGTTTCCATTCCTAATATCTTCTTCTCCCTGAGAGAGACGTTTTAATAGTCCAATTGCATTACGCATGTTTTCATAACTTTCAGGGTCTTGAAGAACAGCTTTAGGCTCTCCATTCTGAGTTATAACAATAGGTCTATGTGTTTCATTGACTTGCTTTAGTATATCTGCGGCTTGAGATTTTAAATATGTAATAGGTTTAATATCCATTGATATTTTCATAATAACGACCTCCAGACTTTTTATGGTACGTTTTTCTGTCTTTCTGTCAAGGTAATATGTAGGCTTTTGAATTCCCACGTAGCCTTTTTTAAGAAATAAAGGGTGTAGAATATTGAAGGTATTTTCGGGGCAGTCGTCCACGCTTTCGTTTTCAGTACTCACCTTGGCAAACATCAAAACTCAGCTCTGGCTCTTTCTATTCTTTCTCTTAATTTCCACTGCGGACGTTGAAAAATAGACATCCTATATTTCCCGTCAGTTTCTTCTTTTTGCCGACTTATGATCACCGCGTCCAGCTTACTTTTATTCAAATCGAACTTGCTTCACAGTGATCATTTTCAGCTCTTTCAACAACAGGTTTCTTTTTCGATTATTGATCTCAAAAATAGAAAATAACAAGTTATTGTCTCGGTCTTGTTATCATACACTCTAGCTCCTACCCTATCTCAATAACATCTAGAATATTTTTAGTACTCGGCGATAGATCTGGTAGGGTATCTATAGAAAATGTCACCAGTGACACGATAATTAAAAACTGTACCGTCAATGTAAACAGTTTTCCTTCAAAATGATCAGTGCTATCTACGACTCTTCTTATAGCTTTTTTATTAATCCACACTTATCCCTCTTACGTCTAAGCAACAAACCTCAAACCTTTGATTTTTAAAGCTTTACTTCTTATGCTAAAGTTATTACTTAGAGGGCATCTCTTTATTCTTACCCGACATAGATAACATATGGCTCATCTTCTCAACTTTAGTCTTTAAGTAGTCTTTATTATCACCGTGTATATAGGTTTCTATCGGGATACGTTTATCAACTTGCACACCCAGCTTTACCAGTTCTTCAATTTTATGGGGATTATTAGTAATTAAGGCGATAGATTTTACCTTTAGATTTTCCAGTATTAATGCTGCAATATCATATTCCCGCTCATCAGCTAGGTGTCCCAGATGAATATTAGCATCAACAGTATCCAGCCCTTCATCTTGAAGGTTATATGCTTGTAGTTTTTTTAACAGACCTATTCCTCTGCCTTCCTGGCGTAAATAAATCAAGATGCCACGTCCTGCTTTATCTATCATTTGCAATGCCATGTCTAGCTGTTCGCCACAATCACATCGACGAGAGCCTAAGACATCTCCTGTAAAACATTCTGAATGAATGCGGACAGGAATTCCTTGTGCGCTGGAAACATCACCTTTTACCATGGCTACATTCTCTTTATTATCAATATTATTACTAAAGTAATGTAAGGTAAAGTCACCGTGTGCGGTTGGAATACGAGTCTGAACCAGATTTTCTAATTGTACTTTCACATTCGTCATTTAATTTTTTTATTAGCTGGCTATTTTACTACTGTTAGCAAAGATAATCTGGCAATTCTACAAATTAGTTTTTAAAAAACTATAGAGTTTTTCATATAAACAACTATATTTATATCTATCAACTGCTTTATGAATTTATCAAGTTTATGCAAAAATCCAACTTTTTTATCGGTCAAATTATTCAACATAAGTTGTTTAATTACAAAGGAATTGTGGTTGATGTCGACTTTCAATATTCAGGTACTGATGACTGGTATGACAACGTGGCGCATAGCCGACCAGCCAAAGCTCAGCCCTGGTATAAAGTATTGGTCAATGATGCGATGCATCAAACTTATGTCGCCGAACAAAACTTGAGTATATCGTCAACGCAAACAGAAATTAATAACCCCTTGACCAGTGCTTATTTTACCAAAGCAGAAGGTAATGTTTATATGCCTAAGATGGTTAAAAACTAGCCCTCCTACAATTTTAGTTTGATGAATAGAAAGATTCTTTATAATCAGCATAATAACTGAATTAAAATAGTATCTACTCGTCTTGTCCTGAACTTGAAAGATGCGCTTCGTTCCTCAGCACATCCTATGTTATCACCTTAACTTAACGACATTGGGGTGAGTAGTTACTTAACATATATTGTAGCCCGTATGAAGCTTGCGTAATACGGGGGAGTCTATAATGAACGAAAAATCTTGCCAAAATGACTTTTCCGCGCTGGTGTATGGATGCACGTAGGTAGAGCAATGCATAACACCAAGGA
>JAGLUC010000048.1 GCA_023134955.1 Methylococcales bacterium
AATCGGGCACTGCCATCGGGTAAACTAATGGCAAAATCCAAATCTTTGGTTTTAATAAATTCAGTAATTTGCTCTTTATTCATGATGCTAAATGCAATTGACTGAGTTAACTCTGGAGTCAGCACATACTTATCCATCTCAGCTAAAACACCGGAAATTTTAATTTTTACCGATGAACCTGCGGTCATAAATATATCTGACCCTTCACGTTTAACCATTTCAACCAGATAAGGCATAATATCAATCGTGTTGTCTGGTAAAGCACCGAGTACCTGGATATTATGCTGGCTGGCTAAAGGTGTTGCTGATCTTTCAGGAAATATTTGTATGACTGTATTATTAATTTCCTTATCAACTTGCACCTTAAAGTTGGAGCCAGAAGATGAATAGTTTTGATGAACGGATTTAAAATTATCTAACTCTTGTTTTTGAGTTTCATTTAGCAACTCATTAACAAATTGATTAATAAAGTCGGTGGTTAAGAGGGTTTTTCCGACTGGCTTTTCCTGATTTAATAAGCGCAATATGGGAGCCGAGTCAGCTGATAAAATAAGTGCATCAGCATTTTTTTCTAACATCAGTTTTAAATAAGGTGATAAATCCATGACTTTTTAGCTTGGTATTTGTAATTAGGAGACTGCTTGGGTAGGTATTTTTAGGAACTAAAACTGATTATATTCATCATCTTCTGTGCCTGCCAATGATAGGTCTCCAGATTCTTTGCTTTCTCCCCCGGATAATTTGATTTGTAAGCGCAGTTCATTTCTGGAATCAGCATTTTTTAGAGCTTCGTCATAACTTACCTTACCCGACTGGTACAGATCTAGCAAAGCCTGATCAAAAGTTTGCATACCTAATTCACGAGACTTGGCCATAATGGGCTTGATGCCACTAATATCCCTTTTGGCAATTAAATCTGCAATTAAAGGAGTATTGATTAAAATCTCAATAGCGGCACAGCGACCGCCATCTAATGTTTTAACTAAACGCTGAGAAATAATGGCACGTAAGTTAAGAGAGATGTCTTGCAAGAGTTTTTCCTGGCTTTCAATGGGGAAGAAACCCAGTATGCGATCAACGGCCTGATTGGCATTGTTAGCGTGCAAGGTAGCCATTGCCAAATGACCCGTTTGGGCAAACTCCAGTCCAAACTCCATGATTTCAGAATTTCTAATCTCACCAAGAACAATAACATCAGGTGCCTGTCGTAAAGTATTCTGCAATGCAATATCCCAGTCACCGGTATCAACGCCAACTTCTCTTTGCATAATTACACAATTCTTATGCTTATGCACAAACTCAATCGGGTCTTCTATGGTAATAATGTGTCCGCGACTGGTTTCATTACGATGGTCAATCATTGCTGCCATTGAAGTCGATTTACCAGAGCCAGTTGCCCCAACCATGATGATTAGTCCATTTTGTGCTGAAATAATATCTTTTAGCACAGGAGGAAGCCCTAGTTGCTCAAAATTAGGTATTTCAGAGGCAATTGTACGCATGACCAATCCTTGGAAGCCTTGCTGTACAAAGGCATTAACACGGAAGCGACCAATATTTGCGGGGGAAATAGCAAAGTTACATTCTTGAGTTTCTTCATATTCTTTTAGCTGTTTATCATTCATGATGCATTGTGTTAATGCTTGTGCATCATCAGCAGATAAGGGCTGTTTTGACATAGGTGTTAGCACACCTTTAACCTTCATTGCAGGCGGAAAATCTGCGGTGATAAATAAGTCGGAGCCTTCTTTGTGTACTAAAATTTTGAGTAGTTTGATGATAAAAGTCATCGCTTCATCTCTTTCCATTTGAAACTCCTTTATTATTAATGTAGCTTGCCTAATCTTTAGAGCAAGCCTTGGTTTTTTAATTTTTACTATGATTAAATTGTGAGAAACTAGATTTAATTAAGCATAAGTCTAGTCTAAAATGAATCATTTGAGTTACAGATTAATTCACATATATAGAAAACTTATCTATTTGCTTATCCAAAAAAATAGTTATGCAGGGTATAATTAGACCATATTTTGGACATCGCTATTAATTCTGGCTGAGC
>JAGLUC010000480.1 GCA_023134955.1 Methylococcales bacterium
TTATTTACCAGATCAAATCATTAAAAGGGCTCTGACCCCTTTTTTCGACGGGCAGTTTGCCTTAGTAATCGACCGTACTCGCACTCCATTACTAAGGCAAACCCGCCAGTCACCGCGGTGTTATATTTAATGGCAATTAACGGTAGTATTATTTAAGCTATTGTATTTATGTCTTAATTCTTGTTCTACTGAGTAATTGTTAAGAGATTTTACAATTTCCTGTCCAATAGCATATGCTAAATTGACTGGAACAGCATTTCCTATTTGTTTATAAATTTGGTTCATACTTCCCTCAAATTCCCAGTTATCAGGGAATGTTTGTATTCTTGCATACTCCCTAGTTTGAAAGGGGCGAGTATAATCTGGGTGGCATCTTTCAGTTTGCTTTTGGGCTGGTGAGGTTGTCAATGTTAAGCACGGTTCATCCCAGCTAATTCTTCGAGCCATCCCAGTTTTTCCACCACCTAAATAATAGCTTTTAAGCATATATTCTTTTTGAACATCTTCGGGTAAATCACGCCAATAACCACCAGGGGGAATCATATCCATGATTTCATGTTTTCTTTCTGGGTATTTTTGTCCAATAGATTCTGGAACATCAGATTCAAATAATTCACCTGCTTTCAAAGCTTCGGATAAGTTCATCATATTACTTTCAGGTGTTGGGTATTTAAATGTAATCCCAGTGTCTTTTTTAATTCCTACCAAAAATAAACGTTCTCTTTTTTGTGGTACTTTATGAAATGCTGCTTTTAGTACTTTAGGTGTTAAAACGTCATAGCCTAGGTTTTCTAAAATTTCTACCATAGAGTGTAATGTTGCTCCTTTATCATGGGATAAAAGCCCACGGACGTTTTCACCAACACAAATTAATGGCTGTACTTCTTGTACAGTTCTTGCAAATTCATAAAATAATGTTCCTCTAGCATCATCTAGCCCACGTTTTTTACCTGCATAGCTGAAAGATTGGCAGGGAAACCCACCAGTAACAACATCAATTTTCCCCTGAAATTCTGAAAATGATTGTTCTCTAATATCGCCTTCTATAACATTCCAATACGATCTATTTTTCAATAATGTTTTACATGCCCAAGGGTCAATTTCATTGAGCAAATGGCAAGATAAACCGGCTTTTTCTAACCCTAGAGCCATTCCGCCAGCTCCTGCAAATAATTCTATAACTGAGTAAGGTTTTATAGCTGAATTATACTCAGTGTCACTTTCCTTAATTTCATTTTTGGAATTGGTATTTATATATTGCTCTAACAGTTCAGGGGGGTATGCCCTATAATTATTAGGCATTCTAGTTGATGTTAATGTACCGTTGTCATCCCACCGTCGAAGAGTTTGTTTGGAAACTGATAATAAGTCGGCAGTTTCAGCTAAAGAATAGTAATTTTTCATGACAATATTGATCAACGTTATACATGGTTATTTATTTTAAAGGGTTTTAAGGTATGGAGCAAGGTGAAAAAGAGGAGATTTTAAAGAAAGCTAAAATCTGGTTTAAGGCAAGTATTGCTGAAAATCACATAAAAAATACTAAAAAGTTAGTAAGTGCATCTAAATTCGATATTAACCCATTTTTAGCCGTTTACTTAGCTAACTTTTTAACTGGAAATACTGAGCCAGAAAGTATTGCAAAGGCTCTGTTGTACCCTCGCGTATTAGGCACATCAATCACAACTTCTTTTGGAACAAATATTCAAAAATTCACAAATGAAGTTTTATCTTCTTTTGGTAGTACAACATCTGGTATTGATATTGAGTTTATTGATCAAATTAGTAAAAATAAAATTTACTGTCAGTTAAAATCAGGTCCAAATACAATTAACAAAGATGATGTAGAGACAATAGCTGGTCATTTTAAAAAGGTTATTAGCTTAGGCCGAACAAATAATTTACGCATTACCCATGATGATATGGTTGTGGGTATAATTTATGGAGATACCGCCAGTCTCAATGGACATTACAAAAGAATTGTCAGTGAATATGATTACCCTATCTATATTGGAAAGGATTTCTGGCACAGATTGACAGGTGATGAGAGTTTTTACTTTGACTTAATTAATGTTATTGGTGAGGTTGCAGTAGAGGCTGATTTTTCTGAGGAGCTTGAGGGAGTTATTAAAGAGCTATCCGAAGCACCAGAAATAAAAGCATTGGCAAAAAAAATATAATCGGGTAAGAGCTGGCTGCTCTCCTAAAAAGGGGTCAGAGCCCTTTTAGCATAAGCGCAGCAAGTCATTTATTTACCAGGTTAAATCATTAAAAGGGCTCTGACCCCTTTTCTATTCCAGCCACTCAATCACATGATCTTCAAGGTCATCAATGTCAGATTCTTTCATGGCAAAACTGCTGATGGATACACCTGCATCTTTAACGGATTCTTTATTGCCTGAAACTAAAGGATGCCATGAGGGTAGAGGTTTTTTATCAATCAGCAAGCGATAAGCACAGGTGGTGGGTAGCCAGTTATAGTCTTTGAAATCGTGTTGTTTTAAATCCAGACATTCTGGGACTAGGGTGGTGCGTTCTGTGTATCTGGTACATTGGCAAGTTTCTAAATTTATTAGGTTACAGACGACGCTGGTAAAAAATATTTCTCCGGTATCTTCATCTTCCAGTTTATTTAAGCAACATTTACCGCAACCATCACAAATAGACTCCCACTCTTTAGTCGTCATTTCAGCGAGGGTTTTTGTTTCCCAGAAATTCATAATTTCATTTTTTCCATTAAGTAACACAGGCAATCTTGTTTGATGACTTTTTCATCCAAGGTCAACATAGAGGGCATGGTGCTTTTTTTGATTTGTAAACGCTTGTCTACCAGTGAGAAAAATTGATCGGTGACAACATCACCATTTTCATCTTTTGCAGTAACAGGCATGGCTGAATTATCAAGAACTTTGCCTAGCTGTGTGCCTGTGGGAATTTCAGTAAAATTCATCCGTTCCAATTCTTTATCCAGTAATAAATTAGCATTGGAATCGTTATAGCTAAAGCTGCTGTTTCGATTTACTTTTACTTGTGCCACAGTATGGTAAACATCCTGGTCTTGTGGTGGAACGGGGTGATCGGATAAATGAGTGAGATGCAGGCAACTTTTTAAATATTCAAAAGCATGTTCTACACCGTGTTGTTGACCTGGTTTACCGCATTCCAGGGTAACAGCGGGACATATTTCTGCAAAGGCGGCTGATTGCACCCCTTTAGGACGAGTAAAGTAGACCACTAGTCGACCAAATAAATTGGCAAGTTGCAGGAATTGATTATCTAATTTATTAACACAAGCGTAATGTGGGTTTAAGCCGGTATTATTATGAATGTCAATACTGGCAAAGATGTTTTTTTGTTGCATAATATCGACAATTTGCTGGCTTATTTTTGCTTCTCTGTAATCGGTTAACTTTGTCCCCGGCCAGATACGATTAAAATCAGGTTGATGATTGAGTCGCCTTAAGCCTTGGCTTGCTGCTTCAGTATTACCTAAGAAAAAACTTAAAGATCGTGGTAATTCTTGATGTTGATATTTTTTGAGTAATTTTTGTAAAGCAAGAAAACCTGTAGTCTCATTGCCATGTTGTAATACAGTGATAAATAAAGGTTGTTTGTGTTTGCCTGTTAAATGGAACAGGGTAGGGCTTGGCAATAATGAGTGCAATGATTGTGCAGTGGCATTTAATAAAGCTTCTGGAAATGTTTCGACTTGATTGATTAGAGTCATTAACCAACACTCCATTCACTCACAGGTTTGCCTGCTTGCTGGTTTTTTAAATAGCTTTGGGTCATTAATTTAAAATCTTTTTGTTGTTGAATAAATTGGCGTTGCCAGTGACAACCATTTTGCTTGTTATTAAGACGTTGTAAGATGATACCTAAAAAATCTTCGCTATCACAGCGAGTAATACCTAGTGATTTTAAACCTAAAATGGCTCGTGGAATTAACTCTTCCCTGATTAATGTTTGTAGACGGTGTTTATTGCCATCTAACCAAACAATATGACTGTCTAAACCATAACGTGCAGATTGATAAAAATTATCTTTAGCCTGCGAGAAAGGTAAGGTTAAGCCCTTTTCCATTATTTCATCAGACAGGTTTTTTGCTAATCCGTAAAAAAAGGCTGCATTAGCCATGGAATCAATAGTTGTTGGCCCAGCGGAGGGGACTCTATGCTCAACTCTAATATGAGGCGTACCATCTTCATCAAACCCGACTAAAGGTCTGTTCCATCGCCAGATAGTGCCATTATGTAGCCTTAAATGTTCAAATGCTTCGCTTGCCGAGTCTAAATTAGTGGGGAGCAGTACAGGAAAGTGGGCTAAATTTTCTATGAAACACTCAATAATTGATTGTCTTGCATATCCACTACCAAAACTAACGCGTTTTATCGGCCCTTGTGCAGCTCCATTATAGCCACCTATTTCTATCGCCTGTTCAAATAAGGGGATACGTGATTCATGCCATAAATCCTTGCCAAATAGATAAGGTGCATTTGCGCATATAGCTGCCATAGGAGCAGAGGCAATGATTGAAGCATTGTAGAAATGATGGGCAATATCTAAAGGTAATTGAATGTGAATCTGTAAAGAGGTAGTAGCTGATTCAAGCATGACATCGTGATGAGTTAATTTAAGGTGCTCATGACCAATAATATCCAGATTGATGGGTTTACCACGAGACTGCAAAATTTGTTCATTCAGTGCGTGAAAACGATTTAGGTCTGACATATTTTCCAAGATCAGGTCGCTTTGTTTCAATGTTGGCAAAGTGCCAATCATGAGGAGTTGTTTTTGTAATGATTGTGCGTGTTGAAAACAGTCGTCCCATGTTGATTGTAACTGTTTGTGCATACGACTAAATGCATTGCCTGCTAAGGGTGTGGGGATGCTGTTTAATTCAATATTAAACTTGGCCAGTTCTGCAAAAGCTAACGGGTTGTGTAGAGAGCTTAGAAAAGAATGGTTGATAGGGGCGGGTTGCATGTTATTGTCTAAAATCCATGCTTCAATTTCAAAGCCTGCAACGGGTGCTCGTGTAGAGCAAGCTTTTTGCTTAATCATCTTTTTAAGCAGATGGGTTTCCTGTTCAAGCTGTTTGTAAAAACGCTGAAAGTCAGCTTTATCGAATTGTGAAAAAGAAATTTCTTGTCCCATAAATGAGCCTTGTCATTGTGATGGGGTATAGTAGCCTAATAGCTAAATGTAGGGAAGGGTGTATGAGTCGAGGTATGGATTATTGAAAAAGCTGTTTGTAATATTTGTAATAGAAGATAAAAACCTTAATGACAAACAGCTTTTTTATAGCTTAGGAATGCGCACGGAATAAGCTCAACAATTGGCGAAGGATTTTTGTTTGTCTTCAAGGCG
>JAGLUC010000481.1 GCA_023134955.1 Methylococcales bacterium
ATAGCGTCTACTATTACCACCTGGACCACTTAGGTACACCACAGCTTATGACCGATAGTGATCAAGCGGTAGTCTGGCAAGCTCGTTATTTGCCGTTTGGAGAAACTACATTATTGACAGAAATAATTGATAATGATTTACGTTTTCCGGGGCAGTATTTTGACTCTGAGATTAATTTGTATTATAACTATTTTAGATATTATGATCCCTCTACTGGTAGATACATAACCAGCGACCCAATAGGGTTAGCTGGTGGGTTAAACACCTATGCTTATGTGGGTGGGAATCCACTGAAATGGAGTGATACACTTGGATTACTCCCATGTTCAGCAAAATCTTATTCTAAATGTGAGGCTAAATGTGCAGCGGTTGGTGAAGTCGTTGATAGGTGTACTTCATTTGTTCTTTTTGCAAAATGTGATTGTAAGAAGGATGAATGTCCTTTAACCCGTGAAGATTTGGATGCTGATCTAAAAAACAAAGGATTTAATGATCCAACGACCAGTGAAAAAGGCTATAAAACTTATAAGCATCCAGATGGAACTAAAGTCACCGTCAAGCCAGATGGTGAAGTAATCAGGACTCAAAACAAATGGAAGGCAGATGGTTCTGGGAAATACCCTGAGAGACAAGATTACTCCGGAAATCGTCTTCCAGACCAGTCTCATACAACAGGGGACTACGTGAAGTAGGCTATGAATAGAATAGAAGATGTAACATTGTTTGCTATCCAGAATAGTGAGGATGGTCTAAGCATACACATGTATATTGATACAACTGGAACAGCTGAAAATCCTAACTATGTTTTGGATTGTAACGGAGTAATAATGAGCTCTATACAGAACTGTTTTGATATGGACGATGGATTGCCAACATATGTTGCCCTTGTCGATATTACGCCTATTGAAAGTGAAAATGTCTACTATCAATTAAAAAAAATGGGGTTCAGTTTTACTTTTGAAAATGATCCAGATTTTGGAAAATGTTACAGTGTAAAAATTGAAACTGGTGATTTTTTTGCGAGAGTTTTTTGTAGGAAAGTAAACTGGAATCTTTTGGAATAATTAGCCAGGTAGGGTGGGCAACGTTTTTCTGCCCCTGAGCAGGACGGGGTATCCACCCCGGAATCCCACATGCCAAACGTGGTACAGAGGCAATGGATGTGATTGATATATTGCCTCGATGCAGTGGCATCTTGTGTCATGATCATTGGAAACCCTATTATAAGAAGACATTAGGGTCGCGAATTGCGAATGAGAAGGATATTTTCAATCGCATCCAGGCACAGTAGGCGTAATTATTTGGAGAAAAAAATTATTCGCAATTCGCGCCCCTTATTCTTGTCTCCACCTACGTTAGCGCTCCGACTCCGACAAAACAACGGCTCTACACCTATGCGGGGGTCGTCGTACACCGTTCATCCGCTCGCGCTATTTCTCTTTCTATACTCCTTCAATGATTATAACTTCCATAGAACAAGTCTATGAAAGCCGTAATAGATTACAAAGCATCAGCAATGCCGGAAAACATTAGTCAAACCCTGTTAGATGCCGCAGGCAATCTATTGACAGAAATTGACTCCGTATCTGTTTTGAAATTATTTAATATTTGCTGTCTGCCTGACATTGATGGCATCGTTTTTCCAGTCTGCTCAGATATTATGAGCTCATAGAGCTCCCAAAACTTTCTTTCAAGCAAAAAAAAGGCTGCTACACTTAAAAGTATACCAGCCTTTTTTTAAAATTCTTTAGCCTTAAGCCATTGAACGAATTCTAGCATTCAATCTGCTCTTGCTACGAGCGGCTTTGTTTTTATGAACAAGACCTTTAGTAACAGCTGTATCAATAACAGAAGTGACTGATTTAAAAGCTTCTTGAGCTTGTTCTTTATTGCCAGATTCAACGGCTGCAAGTACTTTTTTAATAAAAGTACGCATGTTGCTACGTTGTCCTGCGTTACGTACACGGCTTTTTTCTGCCTGACGTGCTCTTTTTTTAGCTTGTGCTGTGTTAGCCATGTCAAATATTCGGTTGTATTAATTAAGAACCGCGTATTATCTTGTTAAATGCTATGATTGTCAACATTATTTAATAACGACTTCATATCACTTTGAGCAGACAACTTTTCAAATCAACTGCCATTGTCAGTAGCATGACAATGATCTCACGTATTCTTGGGTTTATTAGAGACATGATGTTTGCCAGAATCTTTGGCGTTGATTCAGGTACAGATGCCTTTTTTGTAGCCTTTAAAATCCCTAATTTTTTACGTCGATTATTTGCTGAAGGTGCTTTTTCCCAAGCCTTTGTCCCTGTTCTTTCTGACTACAAACAACAAGGTGGCAAACAGGCATTAAAGCTATTTATTGATAAAACAGCCGGAACACTCGCGATAATTCTATTAATTGTCACTATTATAGGCGTTATTGCCGCGCCTATATTGATCACTCTATTTGCCCCTGGATTTATTGGCGAAGGAAAGCAATTTGAGTTAGCCGTACAAATGCTACGAATTACTTTTCCTTACCTGTTTTTTATCTCCCTGGTTGCTTTTGCAGGCGGCATTTTAAATTCACATGGAAAATTTGCCATTCCCGCCTTTACCCCCGTTTTTTTAAATATTTGCATGATTGCCGCAGCCATATGGCTTTCACCATTAATGGATGAACCTATTGTTGCCTTGGCATATGGGGTATTTGCAGCAGGTATTGTGCAACTTATATTTCAGATTCCTGCTTTGCACCGCTTAGGTTTATTACCTCATCCAAAACTGGGTTTTAAAGATTCTGGGGTAAAACGAATATTAAAATTGATGGTGCCCGCCATATTTGGCGTATCAGTTACTCAAATCAATTTATTGTTGGATACCTTAATTGCCTCTTTTCTTGCAGCAGGTAGCGTTTCCTGGCTTTATTATTCGGATAGATTGGTCGAATTTCCTTTAGGTATTTTCGGTATTGCATTGGCGACTGTTATTTTACCCAACTTATCTAAAAATCATGCTGCCAATGACCCGATCCAATTTTCTAAATCTTTAGACTGGGCATTACGTTTAGTCTTATTGATTGGACTACCTGCATCTGTTGGTTTACTCATTTTGGCAGAGCCTATGCTCTCTACCCTGTTTCAATATAAAGCATTTGGGATTGAAGATGTACAACTGGCAGGACAAAGTTTAATGGCGTATTCAGTGGGCTTATTAGGCTTTATTTTAGTCAAGGTTTTAGTGCCTGGGTTTAGCTCGCGCAAAGATATGAAAACCCCTGTTCGATTCGGTATTTATGCCATGTTCGCCAATATGGGGCTAAATATAGCCTTAGTATTTCCCCTTGCTCATGCTGGACTGGCATTAGCAACCTCATTAGGCGCATTTTTTAACGCCTCACTACTGCTTACAAAGCTATTAACAGATAAAATCTACAACCCCGGCAAAAACTGGGCAAATTTTATTATTAAAATTGTTTTTGCTAATGAGATTATGGCGTTGTTTTTATATATTTGTGTGGATACCGAGCAATGGTTTCAATGGAGTGCTTTTGATAGGGCAATTAATTTGGCATTGTGGATTGTACTAGGTGGTTTGGTTTATGGCTTAT
>JAGLUC010000482.1 GCA_023134955.1 Methylococcales bacterium
CCCAACTTACTGGGTGTTGTACTAGGCACTTGAATGAGGTATTCTTAAACGTAAAGAGTATATTACAATGACGGAAGCTTATAGGTAAATTATAAAACTTAAAAGATTTGAATATGTCGATTAAAGATTGGCCTGCGAATGAACGCCCTCGTGAAAAATTGTTGCTTAAAGGTTCTAATGCATTAACGGATGCGGAATTGTTGGCTATTTTTCTGCGCACAGGTATTGCTGGGAAAACGGCGGTTGATTTGGCCAGGGATTTGTTGAATGAGTTTGGCTCATTACAAGCCTTATTAGATGCTGATGAGAATCGTTTTTGCCAAGGTAAGGGCTTGGGTAGCGCAAAGTATGCACAATTACAGGCGGTGTTAGAAATGGCTAAACGACATTTTGTTGAAGTATTGCAGAGAGGCGATGCTTTAACCAGCCCACATGCCACTCGTGCTTATTTGAGTGCCCAATTACGAGGCTATAGCTATGAGGTCTTTGCTTGTTTGTTCCTGGATAATCAACATCGAGTGATTCAATTGGAAGAACTTTTTCGGGGAACTATAGATGGAGCGAGTGTTTATCCCAGAGAAGTTGCCAAAAGGGCTCTGTTTCATAATGCGGCGGCGGTTATTTTTGCTCATAACCATCCATCAGGTATTAATGAACCAAGCCAAGCTGATAAACAAATTACGGATAAATTAAAGCAAGCTTTAAATTTATTTGATATTCGAGTATTAGATCATTTTATTATTGGAGATGGTCAGCCTTATTCTTTTTCAGAACATGGTTTGTTGTAGATGAGCCAAATCTCCAGAAATATAAATCCTGTTTTTTTAAATTTAGGTATTGAGTTTCAAGAAAATATCAAGAGGAATAGATTATTTTAATTGCGGCGAAGAATTTTACCGTATTGAGTGTCAGCATCCCAGTCATCCCAAATAATGGCGGGATATACAATTTCTTTGGTTGGCAATGCTGCAGTAGTAAGGTCAAGAAAGCCGACACCTGTACGACCAAACATATTAAGCACACCTTTAAAAAACCCAGCCGTTAGACCGTAAATTAGATTGCTATCATTGGTGGTATTAACAATGTTTTTGGGGATTTCTAATGGGGCAGTGGCAAGATTAAGAAGACCATGAAGCGCTTTGGTGCTAGTTTTAGCTATATAGCTCCGTTTATTTCTATTTTGCTCATCATAAATACGATCATCACGATCATCTGCAAAGCAGGTGGGTGCGAGAGTGGTTAAAAAACTAGCAAGTATAAGAGAAAGTGCTACCTTGTTCATAATAGATCCCGTCAATTGATTCAATTTATAAGTTAATATAAATAATGAGTATAGCAGAGCTTTTTTGTTTTACTTTTTTAATGCTTTAGCAAAAGCATTAGTCATAGTTCCTTGAGGTTCAGGTAGCCGTTTTGTTCGATGTTGTTTGTGCTGCTGTGTAGTTTGTGGCTTTTTAAGGTTTGTTTTAATATCAGATTCATCTGTATTTTTTTTTTGATAAAGCAATCCGATTACCTGCCGCATCAACTTCCAAAATTAACAGTGACATAGCCTTGGCTAATGATTACGTTCTTCTATCTGCATATTAAAGCCATCAACCTCAATATCATGGGCAATTTCATGTAAAGAGCTGATGACTAAAACACCTGCCAGAATTAAAATTATCTGATGTACCGAGGTTTTTATATCGGTTTTTTTATGTAGAGAGGGTATTAAGTCTGCTACCGCAATATAAATAAAACTTGATGAGGCCAATGCTAAAAAGAAGGGCAATATCTCATGCAAGTCTTCCAGGCTGTAATAGGCCAAAACGCCGCCGATAATGGTCGTAAGGCTGGCTAATATATTGTAAAATAATGCCTTGGATTTGCTGTATCCACTATGTAAAAGAATCGCAAAATCACCCACTTCTTGTGGTATTTCATGTGCTGCAACTGCTAAGCTGGTGACTATGCCTAGCTTTACATCCGTTAAAAAAGCGGCGGCAATTAATACGCCATCAACAAAGTTATGAATTCCATCACCAATAATGATTAGTGTCCCTGCTGATTTATGCCCGTCATTATGATGTTCTTCAGCATGAGCCTCACAAGATTCAGAATGACAATGTCTCCAGATTAATAGTTTTTCCAATATAAAGAAACCAAGAATTCCCGCTAATATTGTCCCTGATAAGGTTTGAAATTGTTCTGGTTTGACTTCTTCAAAGGCATGAGGGATTAATCCCCAAAAAGCTACTGCAAGTAAGGCTCCAATCGCAAAACTAATGCCATAAGGCAAAACCTTGTTTCTTTGTTTTTCTGGCAACAATAAAAATATGCCAGCAGCCAAAACACTTAATACGCCACCAATGGCAGTAAAAATGATAATTAATATCAATAATTCCAAGATCAATCTCTCCAGATGAGTGTTGCCATTCGGCCTGTTTCGCCATCACGACGATATGAAAAAAAACGTTGTTGTTCTGTCACGGTGCAAAAATTACCGCCATATATTTGTGTAATACCTAATGTGGTTAGCTCAATACGGGCTAGTTGATATATATCAGCCAAATATTTATTTTGTCCTGCTTTTTTAAATTTAGTTGCTTTAAATGCAGTTGCAAATTTGGCTGATTTTCCCACAAAGTGTTGCTTAATCTCTGCCCCCACTTCAAATCTATCTACTCCAATTGCGGGTCCTAACCAGGCTATTATATTTGTGCTGTCCAGTTTATTAACAGTATTACTAATAATGTCTGTTAGCAAACTTCGCCATCCCCCGTGAATCGCTGCAATTTTAGTCCCATCATTTGTAGCGAGCAAGATAGGTAAGCAATCTGCGGTTAAAATAGCACAAATACAATTCGCTTGGTCTGTATAACTGGCATCAGCTTGTTCCATTGTTTCCATTTGGTCTGCTTTTACTACTTGGCTGCCATGAACTTGCTGTAACCATTTTGGTTCAGATGGAAGCTGCAGCATATCCATTATTATTTTTCGATTAGCCTGTACATTTTTAGCTTGATCATTTACATGATCGGCTGGATTTAAGCTGTCAAAAGGACTATGGCTTACCCCACCTGAGCGTAATGTAACCGCTGCATGTATGTTTTTTGCCACAGGCCAGTCAGGTTTAATCCAGTTCATCTTTTTCCAGCACTTCTAATAAATGAGCCATATCCTCAGGCATTGGCAGTTCCCATTCGCAATATTCATCTGTTTCTGGGTGCTGTAAACCCAGTCTGGTTGCATGTAGGGCTTGGCGCTTAAAGGCTCGTAAAACTTGTTCAAGCTCTTTGCTGCAATTTGCAGGCATTTGAAAACGTCCACCATAAACCGGGTCACCCACTAAAGGGTAATTAATATAAGCCATATGAACCCTAATTTGATGCGTTCTTCCGGTTTCCAGCTTTACTCTAATGAGCGTATTACGTTTAAAACGTTTTTCTAAGCGATAATGTGTCACCGCATGTTTGCCATCTTCCCTGACAGTATGCCGTTTACGATCCGCAGGGTGACGACCTAACGGTTCATCAATAGTTCCCCCAGCTGTCATCCAGCCTTTGACTAAAGCTAAATATTCTCTGGTAATCGATCTTTCTTGTAATTGAGTGGACAGGCTATGGTGGGCTTTTAAGGTTTTTGCCACCATTAACAAGCCACTGGTATCCTTATCCAGCCTATGTACAATACCTGCTCTCGGCAAGGTTTTTAACGAAGGCGCATGATTTAATAAGGCATTAACCAAAGTCCCATGCCAGTGCCCCACTGCTGGATGAACCACTAGCCCAGCGGGCTTATTAACAATAAGAATGGAATCATCTTCATAGATAATATCAAGTGGAATATCTTCTGCCTCATATTCCATCACTTCTTCGGCTTCTGCATCAAGCTCTACCAGCTCTTCACCATCAACCTTGTCTTTTGCTTTAAGTGTTTTTTGATTAACCGTTACTCGTCCGGATTTAATCCAGGTTTGTAACTTACTACGGGAATAGTCAGGAAACATTTCAGCCAGGCATTGGTCAAGTCTCATGCCTGCCATTTCTTCGGGTATTTTTGCAGTTAATATAGCCATATCAATATTGATTTACGTTATACTCTCAACTCTTTATTCATCATAATATGTGGTCAAAAAACCAGTTTCAATGATTGAGCAAGAAAACTCTTAATCTTACAACGTGTTGTTAACAATATGCGATTATTTTTACAAAAAATTTTATTTATTTCTTTTTTGACCATTGCTTTACAGGGTTGTGAGGCGTTAAAAAACTTTAAGTTTGGTGATGATGAGATTGAATATCCCGATTGGGATGCCAAAAAATTTCATGATGAAGCTAAAAAGGCTATGAAATCTGAGAGTTACAAAAAAGCCATCAAACTTTATGAAACACTAGAAATTCGCTATCCATTTGGTGATTATGCGGCTCAGGCACAGCTTAATATTGCTTATTCTTATTATAAAAATGATGAGCCTGATGCCGCACTCGCTGCCGCTGATCGTTTTATTAAGCTACACCCTAGAAACACCAGCGTCGATTATGCTTATTATTTAAAAGGTTTAATTAATTTTAATCGAAGTATTAGTTTTATTGACCGATATTTGCCCACCGATGCTTCGCAACGAAATCCAAGTAATATTAAACAGGCTTTAGAAAATTTTACTGAACTCACCCGACGCTTTCCACAAAGTAAATATGTTCCTGATGCCAAACAACGGATATTAGCGCTCAGAAATAACTTAGCCATGTATGAAATTCATGTTGCTCGCTTTTATTTAAAGCGCCGCGCTTACATTGCTGCTGCCAATAGAGGTAGTTATGTGATTAAAGAGTATCAACGTACTCCTGCTGTCCCTTATGCCTTGCAAGTAATGCTGGAAGCTTATACAAAACTGGGCTTAGATGATTTAAGACATGACACTGAAAGAATTTATGAGCTTAACTTCCCTGGTGGCTCAATTAAAGAACAATATAAAAATGCTACTATTGCTCAAAAAATCTGGAATTTAATTGGTTTTGACCAATAGTTGTTGTTTTATTGAGATGCCATACCTTAGGGACATACATGAAATAACGTCGACAACTAATAGTGCGTCAATGTTGTCCTGACTATTTAGGGTGCTAAAGAATGGCGTAGTAGAGCAATGCAGAGGCAATACAAATTAGATGAAAAAATCTATACGTTCATTTTCAGCCTGTAAAACTTTAACGGCTACTGATGTTTCCAGTTCAGATTCTTTTAAACTTAATAAAGGTTTGACTAGATCTGTTGAGTTAAAGTCAGAGCTACCTACTTCATCGTCTGCTACTTGATAGCTTGCTATTTCATGAGCCGCCTCAGAGGTTTTTTGTTGAGCTGAAGATATTAGATTTAAAGCGCTTGTTGATGGGCTAATGTTCATTTTGAAACCTTTTGCTAAAACTTTACCTGATAATACGCCTCTATATGGAAGTTAGAAAAGAAAAGCTTTAACAAATTTTGATAAATGAGAAATAGCTCACATTTATGTGGGGGGTAGTATCAAAGAAATGAGGTATCTACACGTCCTGTCCTGAACTTGAAAGAT
>JAGLUC010000483.1 GCA_023134955.1 Methylococcales bacterium
CGAAAACTTTTGGAACGATTAATAAATTGGTATTGTATAACTTTATTTGAGGGTAAAATGGATTCTGAAATTTTAAACATTAAAGCCAGTAAGTTGGAATACCGCAAAATAGGTGAGAAAAAACAGTGAAAAGTAGTTTTTATGCTTATTTATCTCGATTGCGCTGGATAAAAAGATGGGGATTAAAGCGTAATGCACATGAAGAAAATGTGATGGAACATAGCTGGGAAGTCTCGGTTATTGCCCATACATTGGCATTGATTAAGAATCAATATTTTGATGGAGAAGTTGATGCCAATGCGATTGCTACTGCCGCGTTATATCATGACATTACTGAGGTAATCACAGGTGACTTGGCAACACCGATTAAATATCATTCCAAAGAAATTACTGCCGCTTATAAACAAATTGAAAAGCAAGCTGAAAAAGAATTAATTGGACTATTGCCCGACAAATTACAGGCAGATTTTCAAGTACTGATTGAACATGAAAAATTGCCAGCAGCGCATGAAGAGATTATTAAAGCAGCGGATAAAATATCGGCTTACCTTAAATGTCAGGCTGAATTAAAAGCAGGGAATAGAGAGTTTGAAATAGCGGCGGAGAAAATAGGAGAGGTATTAAAGCAATCGCAGCAGCCAGAAGTAATTTTTTTTATGACTAATTTTGTACCCAGTTGTACTTTGACATTAGATGGGTTAATGAAGACAAATTAGATGCTGGTAAAAATTAAAGTAAAAAACATTGCTTTATAGCTTGGGTTTTTCTATCCTTACAGGAATTTCTTAGTGAAAGGTGGTTTAATTTATTGTTGCAGATTTAAATTTAATTAAACTTTACTAAACAACAACCGATTTAGTTTTAAATATTTAAGAGGAAAAAAATGAAAAAATTAATTAAACCATTAATAGCAAGTGCATTAGTTATTGCAACATCAGGTGTTTATGCCCAGAGTTATTCGGGTGCCAAGGTGAAAAATATTGTTAGATCTATGGATGATAGTGGAGATAGAAAAGTAAATTTTCAAGAATATTTTGAGGCCTCTGTTACAGATAGCAATGATTCTTTTGATGTCAATCATGATGGGTATATTACTGAGGGTGAGATTGTTTTAGAGATAAAAGAAGATCTTATCCAGACTATTAAAGAAATGCGTAAACAAGGTGTTTCTGAGAAAGATATTAATAAAACAATTGCTAAAGAGTTAAACACAGCTGAAAAAGAAGCTGCCAGAATAGTTAAAAAAATGGATACAGATGGTGATCATCTGGTAGAGCCTTCTGAGCTTGAAGCATTTAAACATAAGCAATTTAATGCATTAGATAGAAACCATGATGGTGTTATTTCGCGTCAGGATATAAAAAGAAAAAAAGGTTGGCCTATTCGCCAATAAAAAGGTGTGTTAGAAATATATTGGCAAAGAAAACCGGCGTTTTGTCGGTTTTTTTGTTTGTTTCAATGTAACTACTCAGTATGTCAATTTTGGAATATTAGTCATTTGTATTCCTTGGGGCGCAGTGCTTTAGCCTGCACTTTTGCTACTCATGCAGGCTAAAGCACTGCGCCTAAAAAAAATAATACGCTGAATTGTTACGTTTCAATAATATAAAGGAAAACGTAATGAATGGCTTAGTAAGGTTTTTTGTAATATTAATGCTGTTTTTAAGTGGTCAAAATGGTTTTTCAGCGGAGTTACAGCGAGTTGAGGTTGAGGCACTATTAAAAAAGGCGGATAAAAATCATATTGCTGATTTGCGTAGAAAAGATTTAACGGGACTTGATTTATCTGGACTTGATTTTCGCCATGCTGATTTATGGGGTGCTGATTTAAGAGGGACTAATTTAAGTGAAAGCAATTTGTCGGGATTAGTGCTTGATTTAACCGTAATGGTAGCAGCAAATTTTGAAGGAGCAGATTTATCCAATGTGAGTATTTTTGGCGTGAGTATGATGCGTGCAAATTTAAGCTACGCTAATCTCAGTGGTAGTCGGGTTATCGCTATTATGGATAATGCAAATCTAAGCCATGCAAACCTTTCTAATATTAACTGGGGTGCTGATATGAAAAATCAGTCGATGGGTTTAATGCGAGCCAGTTTGAAAAAAGCGAATTTATCAGGGGCTAATATTTCTAATGCTAACTTAAATAGAGCAATGATGCGGTTTGCTAATTTAAAGGGAGCAAATTTGCAAAATACCGAGTTGTTCTCTGCTAATTTAGAAGGTGCGGATTTGACTGATGCTGATCTAACTGGGGCAGACTTTAGCTATGCAAAATTAAATGACGCTGATTTTACAAATGCAAAGGTGGAGGGGACTGTTTTTAAAAAGATTAAAAATAAAGAAACGGTGAAGGGAATAGACTTTAAGTAATGCTGGGAAGAACTGTAGAGCGAATTAGAATCCACTCTACAAAAAGAGGGGATCATTTTAATTGATCGCTCACAAAAGGATTAATCGCTTGATAAATTGCTTGATGCATTTTTAAGTTTCCGGCAATGATATTGCCAGATTTTACATATTGCTCATTAAAAGAAAAGTCAGTTACCACACCACCTGCTTCTTGAACTAATAAAATACCAGCCGCCATATCCCATTCTTTAAGTCCAATTTCCCAAAAGCCATCTAAGCGACCTGTTGCAAGGTAAGCCAGGTCTAATGCAGCTGAACCTGCTCGTCTAATACCTGCGGTTGTCGGTGTTAATGTCTTGAACATGCCAAGATAGGCATCAAGATGTTGAGGATGTTTGAAAGGAAAGCCAGTCCCTATTAATGCAGTACTTAAATCTGTTTGTTTGCCTACCCGAATACGACGATTATTAAGCATGGCACCTCTGCCTTTTTCAGCAGTAAATAGCTCGTCTCTTAATGGGTCGTAAATCACTCCCACTTCTGTTTTACCTTTATTTTTTAAGGCAATTGAAACAGCATATTGAGGGTAGCCATGTAGAAAGTTAGTGGTGCCATCTAGTGGGTCAATCACCCAAGTGTAATCATTACCTTTATGTTCGCCACTTTCTTCTGCAATAATAGAGTGATCCGGGTAAGCATATTTAATGATTTGAATAATTTCTTGCTCAGCCATACGGTCAATTTCGGTCACAAAATCATTGTGACTTTTTTTGTTAATCGTTAATTGTCCAACACTTTGAGCTGAGCGTTGAATCAAGTCTCCGGCATTTCTTGCGGCGCGGATGGCAATATTAAGCATTGGGTGCATAGTCAATTTTTAATGAGCGGTTACAATAACCGTTTAGAATAACAAATCTTTTGCTATAGTGTTTTATTTTTATTGAATGAGTTTTAACTAGCAAAGTATAATTAATTTAATATTTTACTAGTCTTTTTTCTCATTTTCGGTGTTGCATAAAATAGTTGCGTAGCTTGTTGCTATGCGCCTTGAAAATGAAAAAAAATCCTGCGTAAAATTTGTTAAATTAATTATGCTTTGGTACTTACAAGTGTTATCACATTTTAAAATTGTTTTGGTTGAAACCTCTCATCCTGGGAATATCGGTGCGACTGCTCGTGCCATGAAAAATATGAGCATGAGTCAATTATGCTTAGTATCCCCCAAAGTATTTCCTAGTGCGGATGCAACCGCAAGAGCAGCTGGCTCAGATGATATTTTAAGTTCAGCGGTTGTTTATGATTCTTTACAGGAAGCTGTTGCAGATTGTCAGATTGTATTAGGAGCCAGTGCAAGAGATAGAACCATTAGCTGGCCAGAATTAACGGCAAGAGAATGTGCTGAAAAATTTGCAGTAGCGACAGAGTCAAAAGCAAAAGTAGCTTTAGTTTTTGGACGTGAGAATTCGGGTTTAAAAAATCATGAATTAGATTTGTGTCATTATTTATTAAGAATTCCCTGTAATTCAGATTACAGCTCATTAAATTTAGCCGCAGCAGTACAAGTTGTGGCTTATGAGTTGTTTGTAGCATCTGGTCAGAAAATTGAGAGTACCATTGGTGATAAGGGTGATGATGCTTTAGCTAGTATGAAGCAAATGGAATTATTTTATGAGCATTTACAACAAACGATTATGGATATTGGCTTTCTACATGCCGATAAATCGCAATCAATTATGCGTCGTTTACGCAGAATATTTAATAGAATCGCTTTAGATACAAAAGAGCTGGATATACTGAGGGGTATCTTGCGCTATTCGCAAAACAATAATAAGAAGTAGGCATATGTTGAATTTAATTAAAGAAGAAATTAACTGTGTTTTTGATAGAGACCCAGCCGCACAAAATGTTTTTGAAGTGATTACCACATACCCTGGTTTTCATGCGCTGATGATTCATCATCTTGCCCATATGCTTTGGTTAAGACAATTTAAATGGCCAGCTCGATTTATTTCTCATATAGGACGGTGGTTGACAGGTATTGAAATACATCCAGGTGCTAAAATTGGCCGGCGTTTTTTTATTGACCATGGTATGGGTGTGGTGATTGGGGAGACAGCGATAATTGGCAATGACTGTACGCTCTATCATGGTGTTACTTTAGGTGGAACTTCTTGGAATAAGGGTAAACGTCACCCTACATTACATGATGGGGTAGTGGTTGGAGCAGGGGCAAAAGTATTAGGGCCTATTGATATTGGTGCAGGAGCAAGAATAGGGTCAAATTCAGTTATTGTTAAACCTGTACCTGCTGGAGCAACCGTTGTTGGTATTCCAGGTCATATTATTGATAGCAAACAAACAAAGACAAGGAAAGAGAGAGAACAGATTGCCAGTAAAATGGGTTTTAATGCTTATGGTGCGACAACAGACATGCCAGACCCTGTTGCCCATGCAATTAACCACATGCTGGATCATATTAATTTAATGGATAAGCAATTGGATAATATGAAAAAAGTGCTGAATGATGCGGGTGTTGAATATACCGAGCAAGATATTCCTGCGCTGGATGATTGTGAAATTAAAGAATAGAAGGCTTCAGGTATTTAAGATATTAAAAGATAACCTTAATCCACACTTAGAAAATAAAGGGTAACACTCTGTATCCGATTCCTAAGTATGGATTAGGGAATAAGCTAATACTTGACTAATTTACTTGGTTTATTTAAAATAACCTTTATTCTTACTAGGTTATAAGGTTTATATTATGCGATTAACAACAAAAGGGCGTTATGCCGTAACAGCAATGCTAGATTTAGCATTCCATAGCGAAAAAAACCCCGTCACATTAACAGATATAGCAACACGACAAACGATTTCACTGTCTTATTTAGAGCAATTATTTGCTCGTTTAAGAAAGTCTGGGATGGTTAAAGGTGTCAGAGGTCCTGGTGGTGGTTATAAATTAAGCCGAGAAGTAGAAAATATAAATATTGCCGATATTATTGAAGCAGTTGATGAACCTGTTGATTCAACTAAATGTGGTGGAAAAGGTGACTGTCAAGATGGACAACCTTGTCTAACGCATGACTTGTGGATGGGGCTAAGCGATCAAATTCGTAATTATCTTAAAGGTATTAGTTTAGGTGACCTTTTAGATAGAGAAGAAATTAATAACGTTTCTCAAAGACAAGACAAAAAAGTCGAACATGTCATGAATATAAAATCAGCATAAAAACTGTCAGTTTAAACTTGATAAAAAATATTTTAAGTTAAATGATCTATTTTGATCATAATGCGACAACAGCCGTAGATGAGCGGGTAATAGAAAGCATGTTACCGTATTTAAATACATTTTACGGTAATCCTTCTAGTTTGTATCGCGCAGGGCGGGTGGTGCGTAGTGCCATTGATGTGGCCAGAGAACAGCTTGCTGCTTTAGTTGATGTACTGCCAAATCAAGTGATTTTTACCAGTGGTGGTACAGAAGC
>JAGLUC010000484.1 GCA_023134955.1 Methylococcales bacterium
CCATTAAAGTGGTACGTCTTCAGCGCGGCGCTTTCTCCGCGTCCCGCTTGAACGCATTGTTATGTGTGTTTTTGTTCTAAAAAACTTTTCAGTCCAAGTTTACCTATTGATAATTTGTTTATTTCTTTAGGCGTATAATATGGTACTTCTTCCATAGGGTCTTTTCTGTCATCTGGCCAGTCAACGAAATTATAGATAACTTTTATGGAGCGTTCTTCTATTTCGTCGCCTTGTGTTTCACTAGGATTTGCAAAATATGCTTTACTAGAAGCAAATGAATTTACATTAAATGGATCTAACAATTTATAAAAGTTAACCCTCCAAAATTCTTCCTCACCAATATAGAGCGTCTTTAAACTATCTTCTGTTTCTGGTATTTTCGAGTAAAGTTTTTTTGCTGATAGTAGTAGCCTTGCAGTTGTTAGCCATACTAATCTATCTTGAAGCGGGGTCTTGCTTTTACCACTGTCTGACAGTGTATTGTATGCGCGCTCTAAAGTATTTATTGCATGCTCACAATACACTTTAGCTTCTTGGTGGTTTTTATTTCTTTTTATTTCTCTCTTTTGAGATTCGATGGTAGCTAGTAAACCAATAAAGCTAATAAATGCTAAGAGTGGGGATAATGTGCCTCCAATAAAACCACCAAAATTCGACCATTCTGAAGGGTTACTGGATATATCGTTGTCAAAAAATTCAATTCCCCAGAAAGCCAGTGGCAAAAGAATAAAAAGAACGACTACAAATATTATTTTTTTCATATTTTGTTTTTACACATAACGTTTGAGTTAACTTGTCCGCAAAAGCAGAGTGCAGTGAAACGAAACGGCGCTTTTGCGGGTCAAGTTGGACGATTTGTTAGCGCTTTGCATTTGCTCTCAGCCTTTTTATATGTAACAGGGTATCTTTCTCTTGTCGTGCTACTTGTGTCATACATAAAGTAAGTATCACGATATTTATTAAAAAAGACAGGTTCCTGTTTTTTAATGATCCTTTTTAAATGCCCAATACTAGGGAGTTTGGCAATATTTTGTGATCTAGCTTCTTTTCGCATTCTTTTTGCGCGATTATGAATTTCTTTTTTTGTGCACTGCGTTACCTTGTATGAGCACCAAACCTCGTAAAAGAAATGTTCTGCTGATGTTCTATAATAAAGCCCTTTAGGAGCTGTCGATTGAAGCGCAATAAAAGCTTCTTTTAATGATGAAGAGTTAAAAAATGCCTTATAAAATGCAATGAACCCTTGCTCCACTTCCCCAGTTTTTACTTCATATTTGGGGCCTACTAAACCGGATACCGGAGCCACATCTGTAGTACTTATAGCTTTAGCGAAAGTGCCGCCAAAACAGGTAGCCAATATTAGAAGGGTGTTTAGTTCTGTGTTTATATTTAATGGAGTTATTAGCTCTTTTAATTGGCTCCAACTGCAATTATCACCACCTGCCAAAAGAAACCCGTTTTCGTCATCTGTGCCATGCCCCTCTAAATGCAACCATGGTATTAAGCCCTCAGCTTTTATTTCTTTAAGTATGCTAGAAATTCCATTTTCAAGATCTAGAAATGTATCTATGCGTATATATCGTATTTCAAGGGTTTTATCTAACGTGTAAGAGAAGTCAAGCAGGTCTTCTTTTAGACGTCTTGCCGTATTCATGTCTCCTGCAGGGATGGCATCTAAAATTACAATTCCGTTAACTATATTTTTGTGCATTTTTGTTGCGCTAACGACCCAGCTTACGGGATTTTGTGAAGCGCAGCGTAACAAAATTCCGGTACAGCGCCTTGTTAGGCGCGACCATTTTTGATGAATGAATAAGCATGAACTTAAAAATAACCTGCATTAGCCCAGTGTTCTTCTGTAATGATTATTAATGGAACACCATCATCACGGTATTGCATAGCTTTTTCGATTTTACGCCCGTATGACTCATGCGCCCAACTATCAGTAACATATGTACCAAGAACTAAATAATTAAGTTTCTTAGTAACGCTTTTAGCGTTAATACCACCTATTGATTCAGTAGCTGTTTGGCACTGTTTCCGGTTACCAAATGCACATGTGCCTGTGAATAAAAATGACATACCTTCAAATGATATTTTAGGTAATGGATTGTTAATTGGGAGTGATGTTGTTTTTGCAAGCTCACCAATTGCCGATGGATCACCTGTAAGACTATGAAGTAAATTAAATAATTCCTGTGATTCTTCTTCATCAAGAACACCATCCTCTAGCATAATATTTACTTTATCTAGAAGATTAATGATTACCGGATTGTCGGTATTTTGACGACTTTGTATTAACCAACTTAATAGAAACTCCGATTCTGCTTGGTCTACTTTGCCATCAGCAATAAGCCCTTTGCTAATACCAATGAGAGTATCAATTTGTCTATCATCAATACTTTTACGGTTAAACCTTGTAAACAAATCCATTCAATACTCCTTATGTATGGTTATAGTTTTTATACGCCTAACGTTTGCATAACCGGCGGCGCTTTTTGCCGTCCGCGTTTATGCACTTGTTAGTTGTTCTTTTCAGGCGTTGCATTTTTAATTTTAGAGCGATGCTCCATTTCAGTGCCGCAATTTGGACACTCACTAGGAACTTGCTGAATTAAGGTTTTAAGATAGAAAACCAACCATGATACAGATTTCTCGAAATCACCAATTAGTCCTTCTGAGAATCCTGCTCTTCTTTTTTCTTCTGCTACATCATTAAGTGAATGTAGCTCTTTATTCCAGTTTTGAATTTGTGAGTCGTTAAAATCACATTCAGTGATTTTATGTGCAAATTTATTTCTTATTTTTCTTATGTAATTTAAGCTTTTCTGTGTTTCTTCTGGAATTGCACCCATTCTATGAGCCAATTCAATTCTTGCACTGAAGGTGCTTAAAGGAGCCTGAGCACCCTCAAATAAAGGGTCAGATTTATTATCACATGGCTTTAGTGCAATTTTTAATAATTGCCCTAAAAGCTCATCGAGATAACATGCCGATAATATTACTTTTGCTCGAGTACTTTCGCTTTTAATAGTTGCATCAAAGTGATCTGACCATTCTCCAGGAATATCAAATTTATCTGGTTCTTCTTTGATGTTTGCCATTGTGATTCCTTTTATACAACTAACGTTTGAGTTAACCGGCCTTTTTATACAGAGCAGAGCGAAGCGGTGCGGCGTATAAAAAGGTCGGGTTGGACGACTTGTTATAAGCTGCTTGCGTACAAGCCACCGAAGCATAAAAAAGCGATGAAGAATAATGACTGAATCAGTGTGAAATTGAGTTGCCAGAAATATGCCTTAATGGCTACATGATACCCAGCCTGCCTGTTATTTTTAGTTTTACTTACAGAGCGTGTAATTAACCACCGAACCCAAAAGGGAAATGGTTTTTTAAACTCATTAATTACGTTCTCTAGCTGTATTTCAGTTTCTATCTCTATCCCTCTTTTTTCTGCAATTTCTGATATCTCATCAGCATTTTTACCATGTTTCTCAAATATTTCTCTAATATTGTTTTTTAGATTTCGTGTAATATCCGTTTGAATTTGACATCTTAACGCCCAGTATTTTGCAAAGAATGCTGAAATGGCTGAAGCTATCAGCATGAACATGCAAACTTTAAAGCCAGTTGTTGATAGACTTTGTATTACACCTTGTATTTGACTGATTAAAAGAGCGCCCGTAGCACCGGTGCCCGCAAAAAGCCAAATTGAAAATTTGTCAGCTAATGGACTAGTACTAGACATGTTTATAAACATCTCAGAAACAAAGTCTTGCTCTAAGTTTTCTTTGTTTAATCTATTCCATTCTAATAGAGGGTCATCTTCTTTCATGTTTTTTCTTTTAGCTTATAACGTTTGAGTTGTGGGGATTTCACGAAGCGCAGGGAACCTCCCCCAGTTTTGCACACATAGTTTGTTATCATCCTTCACATTAACC
>JAGLUC010000485.1 GCA_023134955.1 Methylococcales bacterium
CTGATACAGCTCTTAAGCCCTCTCTTGCTAGGTTGGGTGACGACTGCATGGATGCAGGAGGTAGAGTAACGCATGGAGCGGTTGCCGAGGAAGAATAAAATGATTCTCTTTTGCAAATGGCTTTTTTCTCCACCTCTAAAAATAAAAAGAATACGGAACAAAAGAATTTATTTCAACGTCTCCTCACCCAAACCCTCTCCTGCAAGAGAGGGCTTAAGAGCAGAGTCAAATACGCTGAGTAATTACAAATTTAAAACTTTTTTAATTGATTTTCCATCTGCATCCTTCTAACATTAGATTAATTGAACAAAGCTTACTCCAGATCGTTACTTGTTTCATTATGAGGGTTATTCAAATGAATTTAATACAATCACACCGTTTAGCTCTAATCATCCTATCGCTACTTTCATTCAATAGCATCGCTTATGCAGTCGATATAAACGCAGGTAAAGACAAAGCTGGTTTTTGTCTTCATTGCCACGGTGCAGGCGGTAATAGCTCTAATCCACAATTCCCTAGCTTAGCGGGGCAGCGCGTCCTATACCTTGAATCCCAATTAAAAGCCTTTCAATCAGGACGTAGAGTCAATTCCATGATGCAAGGCATGGTGTCTAAATTAAGCAAACAAGATATTAGCAACATTTCAGCTTATTTTTCTAGTCTTCCAGCTAAAAGTGCGGGCGGAGGTAATGCATCTCTAGCCAAAAAAGGACAGTCTCAAATTGCCATGTGTACAGGTTGTCATGGCAAGGCAGCTAAAGGTCGGGGTAGATTTCCAAAACTGGCAGGACAACAACCTAAATACATAGAAAAACAATTACTTGATTTTAAAAATCGTTCCAGAAAAGGTGGACCGATGAATAACGTAGCCTCTTCTCTTTCTAAGCAATCTATTAAAGAAATAGCTGCATATTTAGGAAACTTATAACCTTAATTAAAACCACATGAAACTTAAAAACATCTTAATACCTGTTACAGCCCTTTCTCTAGCTTTTTCAGCAAGCGTATTTGCTCACGATAAAGGAGAGCGACACCATCAGGAAATGGAAAATAATTGGGAAGAAAACCAGCATCAATCTGAGAATTTTAGAGGAAGAGGCCGAGGCAGAGAACACTCAGAAGAAATGCATCGCTTAAAAAGACAAAAACATCCCGGAAAAAAGAACAAACATAATAAAGAAAAATATTACCATGATTATGACCGTGATGTTTACAGACAACAACAACTACATAATGTAAAAGATGAAGGTAGACATCAGGATCAAAAACACTACGACCAAAATCCTATTGATACAGTCATTGACCAGACTGCCGATACCGTAAAATCAACCGTCCATAATGTACAGCACCGAGTAGTAGACAGCATTAATGACAAAGCTCGCGAGCTAGTCACGGTTGATGCACCACAGCAACAACAAGAACCACAACCAGAAAATACACGCTGGTGGTGGCCTTTTGGGGATAAGTAACTTACATTCAATCTAATATTTCTGTAAACAAAGAATTACTTGATTACCCACAAGCTTCCGCCATTTAAAAATAGTTACACAACCCCGTAATTCCTGCATTCCCTTAGCAGGAATCTACATTTTTTAGGAATAAATTCCCGACAAAAAACTTTCTATTTACCGATGTTATACAACATGACTTCTGAAAAGTGGCAATCAAAACCAAGTTAATAATATCCGTCTCTCATCCCTTCAAATACTCATCTTTCAACTCTATATAATGCTTACAAGAATATTCCAAAAACTGTTTTTCGGAGTCCTTTAATGCTCTGACTTGTTTCGCTGGTGAACCCACATATAAATAACCACTTTCTAATTTTTTGCCAGGTGGAACCAGTGCGCCAGCTCCTAACAAAACATAATCTTCCAATACCGCATCATCCAGAATTACTGCGCCAATTCCGATTAAACAATAATCACCCACGGTACAGGCATGTACAACTGCCCGGTGTCCAATCGTGACACCTTTTCCAATTTTTAATGGATGACTTTTATCTGAATAATCACCGGCATGAGAAACATGTAATACCGAGCCGTCTTGCACATTCGTCCCACTGCCAATAGTAATGCTTTCCACGTCTCCTCTAATAACAGTTGTTGGCCAGATTGAGACATCATCTCCAATTGTTACATCACCAATCACTACCGCTGTTTCATCAATATAAACATTGTCACCCATCACTGGCTGCTGGTTTTTAAATGATCTTATCATCACAAATCTCCTGATATTTACTATAATGATAACAAATTATCAATTTAATCCGAGGCTTATATGGCACTATTAGACGGTTTATCAAGACAACTTCGTTCTGTTATTGAATGGAATAACCCATCTGAAGACGCTTTATTTTCCCAGTGGAGTGATAATGGTGATGAAATTAAAAATGCATCGAAATTGATTGTAGGGTCAGGACAAGGCTGTATCTTTGTTTATAAAGGTAAAATTCAATCTATTATTGAAGATGAAGGTATGGTTAATCTAAAAACAGCTAATATTCCTTTTTGGACAACTATCACAAGATTTATGCAGTTTTTTGAAAGTGAGCATAAAGTCGCAATTTATTTTTATAGAAAAAGTAAAATCCTTAATCAAAAATGGGGAACCTCTTCTGCTATAAAGTATGATGACCCTAAATATAAGTTCCCTGTTGGTTTAAAAGCTTACGGAAATTACAGTTACCGAATTTATGACCCTAAAAATTTCTTTATCAATGTGGTTGGGAGTCATACTAATTTTTATACCGAAGATTTTAGACTAGTGTTATCCACTCGCATAATTCACCCTATTAGTGATTATTTGGCTGAATGTAAATTTAGTTTTGCTGAAATTGATGCTAATCGTGAAGAAATTTCGCTAGGCATATCCAATCAATTGACCATTGTTTTTCGTAAACTTGGCTTTGAAATCACTGATTTTAGAATTGAAGGGACTGATTTTGATGAAGGTACATTAACGCGAATCAATCGAATTGCTGATTTAACGGCTGAGGCTCAAGCTGCTAAAGCTGTTGGTCTTGATTATACCAAATTACAGCAATTAGAAGCCATGCGTGAAGCGGCTCGGAATGAAGGCGGTGGAGCAGGTCTTGGTATGGGAATGGGGGCTGGTATTGGTTTAGGACAAACTATGGCGCAAACAATGTCAGAGTCTAATACTAAGCAAACTAAATCTGATGATGCTATGGAAAAACTGAGACAATTGAAAAAAATGTATGATGCTGATTTAATCACTGAACAAGAATACTCTGCTAAAAAACAAGAGATTCTGGAGCGACTGTAAGATGGCGAAATGCAGTAGTTGCTCTGCCCCTTTACCTGCGAATATCAATCGTTGCAGATATTGTAATGTCCGCAATGATGTAGACCTGCATCAAAAATACAAATATAGCATTAAGACTCAACACTCTGATCGCACCTGTCCTCATTGTAATATAGCATTACAAACACTCATGTTAGATTTACAGGGGAAATTCTATATTGAGCGTTGTAAAACCTGTTTTGGCTTGTTTTTTGATCCAGGTGAAATTGAAACCTTCCTCAAAAGCTCTGTTTCTAATGTTTTTGATATTAATTTAAAGCTAATAAAGAGCATTAATAAAGACCGTTATCAAAAGAAACAAAAAGTAAAATACCTAAAATGCCCCATTTGCCAACAGTTAATGAGTAGAGTTAATTTTGGTCATCGTAGCGGTGTTATTATTGACCGATGCCGAAATCACGGCATTTGGGTTGATAGTGGCGAACTCACTCACTTAATGGAATGGAAAAAAGCAGGGGGTGAACTTTTACATGCAAAAGAGAACCGTAAAGGCTCGCCAAACAAAAAAAAGAAACCCCCTATAACAACTTATGACTTGCCTATTTACCAGCAACAAACCAAAGGATTTGAAACAGATTTATTAGAAACTGTAGCTTCACTGGTTTATAGAATTTTTACATGAAAATTTAGCCTAAAAAACTATTAAAGGTAAAACCCCCAATATTTAGCATTTCAATAAATTTGAATTTCACACCTAAACTTAATTCGCTTGATCTATTCACTAATTCTGTGACCTATTCAGCACAAAAAACAAATTTTTCTAACCAACCCCACAGAAGTCACAAAATAATCTATGTTTAATCTAACAACTACGTTTTCCCAAAAAAAATATTGAATAGACTAAAAAAACTTAAGGCAGCTGAATATGAAGACAGAAATAGAAATAATTCAAGAAATCATGAAAAATCATCCAAAAAATGAATGGCTAGAACAATGCAAAAAAGCCTTACCTAACGTTGAAGAAAAAGCACTTTTAGCAATGTTTGAAATGCTTAATGGAAGTTAGGCTTAGTCTGTCGCAGAGAACTTGATTAATTTTCTCACAGACTGCTGACCTCAGAAGGCATTGGGGCAAAGGCACTGGGGTCAGGTCTTTTATTGTAAGATGTCATCCTCATTTCTGATCTCTCCATAAATCAAATATAGCATAACAATAGAAATTGTTATGCTGAAAGACCTGGCCCCGATCTTTCATTGATTTGAACCATTACTTATTTTAAGGCAGTATCCAACCTCTTTGTCCATACTTTACACTTTGATAAACCCAGTAAATCTATAACTTATTCAAACTTAAATCCACTTTTTCGCCATGCCTTTGCCCCACCTTCAAGATTAATTAAATTGCGGTAACCTAAATCATAAAGAGATCTAGAGGCAGCATTTCCCATTGGACCACTTGCACAATACAGATAAATAACCGTATTTTTATCTTTAGGGAATTTATCCTTATATTCCTCAATTTCATTAAAAGGAACGAATAAATCTGTTCCTTTTATATGCTTTTGCCTGGGGATATGAACATCAACGAGAAATATATCTTCATTTTGCATTACTGTATTCAAATCACTTGCCGTTATAACTTTTACATAATCCGGCTTAAAAAACATACAGGCAGTAACAACAAAAACAGTAGAGAGGATGAGTGAAATTTTGAGAATACTTGTTAGTTTTATCATCATAAATTTAATAGGAGAATAAGGGTTAACCATTGCTAGAAGATTTTCCCCTTTATACTCCGATTAAGGTATATAGGCACTAATTTTGAGCATAGTACAAGAAAAAATAATATCACTATAATATTAATCGTTCCAAAAGTA
>JAGLUC010000486.1 GCA_023134955.1 Methylococcales bacterium
GGACGATTAATAGCGTAATAACCCTATTCTGCTAGTTTTTTCACATCAATTCCAATAAGTCATTTAAAATGTTGTTTTTAAAGCTACCATTTTGCACACATCTTTATCTATTTCGATAAAACAACAAGCAAGTCAATTATTAACCATGACCAACCCATTATTAGAAAACAGCACACTACCCCAATTCTCAAAAATCAAACCTGAGCATATTGAACCTGCTATCGACAGCTTATTGGCCGAAGCGCGAAGTGTGGTTGAGCAACACCTACAAGCCACTTCAGACTACACCTGGGAAAACCTGATTGAGCCTATCGAAAATGTTGAAGATAAACTCAACAAAACCTGGTCGCCTGTCAGCCATATGAATTCGGTGGTTAATTCTGATGAACTGCGTGATGCTTATAATGCCTGCCTGCCTAAACTCAGTGAATATTCAACTGAAATGGGTCAAAATAAAGCACTATTTAATGCTTACCGACATATTGCCAACAGTGATGCATACGTTACATTAGATAAGGCTCAGCAAAAAATCATCAATAATGCATTAAGAGACTTTCGTTTATCGGGTATTGATTTAAACGAAAAAGATCAAAATCGTTACAAACAAATCAGCCAGGAACTTTCCCGTTTATCCAGCAAATATGAAGAAAACTTACTGGATTCAACCAATGCCTGGACAAAACATATTACCGATATTGAGGTTTTAGCAGGACTGCCCGAAACAGCCCTTGCTTTAGCCAAACAAACAGCAAAAAGTCAGGATAAAACAGGCTGGGTTATTACCCTGCAATTCCCTTCTTATTTAGCTGTGATGACTTATGCGGATGACAGAGAATTACGCAAACAACACTACACTGCTTTTGCCACCAGAGCCTCTGACTTGGGGCAAAATAATGGACAGTGGGATAACAGCCAGATTATGGAAGATACCCTTGCCTTACGTCATGAAAAAGCACAACTATTAGGCTTTGATAATTATGCTGAATTATCGCTGGCTACAAAAATGGCTGATAAGCCCGAAGATGTCACAGCTTTCTTAGACGATTTAGCTGATAAATCTTGGCGATATGCACGCAAAGACTTCTCAGAACTAAAAGCCTTTGCCAAAAAACATTACTCTATTAGTAATATACAAGCATGGGATGTGGGCTATTTCTCTGAAAAAATGCGCCAGCACTTTTATCAACTGTCACAAGAACAAGTAAAAGCTTACTTCCCTGTGACTCGTGTCGTTCCAGGTTTATTTTCTGTGGTTAAAAAACTATATGGTTTAAACATCACTGAAATTACAGACTTTGACAGTTGGCACCCAGATGCTCGTTTCTTCCA
>JAGLUC010000487.1 GCA_023134955.1 Methylococcales bacterium
TCAAGAATAATGACGGTTTCCATTTGGCGCTTCGCTGAATAGACCCTCCGCAATTTTTCTGGATTTTTTCACCCACCGCCTAGGCGGCCTAGTCGCCAGAAGTTCATACGGCGCGCAAAAAGCGCTGGAAGAACCTCAACAGCGAGAAAAGGTGTGAAATCAGAATATATATATTGCAGACCTAGCAGCTTACAATAACGGTAATGTACATGGTGTCTGGATTAACGCCACCGATGACCTTGACGATATTCAAGAGCAAATTAATATAATGCTGGCTGATAGCCCCGAAGGTTTCGCCGAAGAATACGCCATTCATGATTATGAAGGTTTCGATGGTTACGGCCTTGGAGAATATGAAGGCATTGAAACAGCGCATGAAATTGCTTGTTTTATTGATGAAAACCCAGAATTAGGCGGTGAATTACTATCATACTGTGATGGTGATTTAGAAGATGCCAGAAAAGCAATAGAAGATAATTATTGCGGTTGTTATAAATCATTAGCAGATTATGCTGAAGAACTAACTGAAGAAACAACGCAAATCCCTGAAAGTTTAGCTTATTATATCGACTATGAAAGAATGGGGCGTGATATGGAACTAAGCGGTGATGTTTACACAATTGAAACAGGTTACGAAGAAATACATATTTTTTGGAACCATTGATTAACCGGAGAGGCTGCTGGGAATATCCGGCAGCTTCTTTTTTTTATTTGTTGGGATGGGATGGCGCGAAATTTCGCGCCGCCAAAACTTATTCAGTTTTTGCGGCGAAAAGCTGCAAAGTATTGCAGCTCAAGGTTCAAAGCCCTTATCAAAATCAGGGCTTTCAAAATATTTTCTATTTTGAAGTTTTAAATCTTTTTTATATGATTTTTCTGTAAATTCCTCATAAGGCTGATCTTTTTGAATTGAAAGTTTTTTACTTGTTGGGGCAGTAGTATTTATATAAGAAATATTACGGATAAGCTTTTTGTGAGACTCGATCTATGCGGTGTTGCTGCGTCATTTCTTTTTTACTATTAAGCAACGGCGCCAATTTTTTTTGATAATCTTTATTTTGTTCGTTAAGAAGTTTTTTAAGGACATTTGAAAGCTGGTTAGAAATGCTTTCTTTAACCTGATCAACAGAGGGCAAGTTTTCAGCTTTACCAATATAATTTTCAAGTTCTTTTTTCTTTACGCCTATTTGACGGGTGATAGAATAAATCTCGCCAAAAATATCAATTGCTACATAACCTCTGCGATCACCACAAGCTACAAAGTAGCCACGTTCATTTAATGAAGCAAAAAATGAGTCCTTATTGTTACTAGCAGCCCAACATTCTTGAAAAGTAGCCTTTATTACTTTAGGACTTTGATTAGTGCGCACAGCTTGTTGCCATTCGGCACGCGTGTAGTTCAGCGGATTTTTGTATGATTTATTGATAAATCCTTTGGGTAATTGCCAGCCATTTTCTAAATAAAGTTGTTTGGAAATATCTATTAATTTGAGTTTGGTATGGGGCAGATTAATAGCTTTCATCTCTTCAATATTAATTCTGCTCCAAACACAGTGAGCATGCCTTCTGCCATGTTTTTCATGAAAAACAATAATGCGGGGCTGATTTTCCAGCCCCAGCTTTTTTTCTACACGTTTTAATGTGTTTTCAAAGAGCTCTACCGGCATTATTTTATTTTGTGGCGGATTTAAGGATAGTGAAAACATGAACTGTTTGCATTGGGTTTCACGAGATAGGGCATAGGCTTCGTTTAACGCACCAGTTACAGTGTCAGCTATAAACCCTCTAATTTGATGGATAGTGACATGTTCATTTTGTTCACCATTGATCAAATGTTTGGCAAGTTGACGAGAACCAGCACGTTGAGAGCCTTTAAGGATCATAATTAGGCTCTTTATTTTGTCCCTCTATTTTTAATCCCATTGCACGTATTAAAGCCTCTCGCATCCATTTAATTGAAGCCGCTGCTTCCATAAGGGCTTTGCAAACTTCTTCATTGACAGGTAAAGAGCCTGAATTAGCAGCTTTTGCTAATTGGTTAATATAGTTGGCAATTCGTGATTGACCAAGTAACCCTAAAAGCCTGGCTAATTCTTTATGATCTTTAACTGGTTTTTTGCTGCGTGTTCGATCTTTTGGTATTTTATCTTGGAAGATTAACCATCGAATATAGGCTGCTAAAGGGCGACCATCTGCTGCTAGATCAAGTCTTTTTCTCCCATCTTTAGTAAAGCGCATAGCGAAAGGTGCTGGATACTTTTTTCTTTTAAGTGGTGTTTTTTTATCCATTTTCACGTCCTATGGTTGTTAAAATGGATGCTTTACTGTTATAATCTACGGATTCTTTGGTACGGGCTCCCTCGGTGGTTGAAAGTAGCGTATCTAAAGTAGCAGGGTTTAGTGCTGTTATATCCTTGGCAATGCCAAGTAAATATAGTGGGTAGCGAGCCCCGCTACCAGATATTAAAGACCCCAGTATGGGGTTTTTTAGTTTCTAAGCTTTAAGAAAGTTTAGAGTATTGGATGTTTTTAGGGAAGAGCCATTGGCTCTTTTTTTTTGTGTTAAAGAAAGTGAGGATATATGAAGCAGGCTCCTGAGCATTTGGTAAATTTAATAGAACCAATTGTAGACGGTCTTGGTTATGAATGTGTTGGTATCGAATACAATCCACACCCAAAAAATGGCTTGCTAAGAGTTTATATTGATAAGGAAGACGGCATTTTAGTTGAAGATTGTACCAAGGTCAGTCATCAAATAAGTGGAATGCTTGATGTTGAAGACCCTATTGCAGATAATTTTCAATTAGAGGTTTCCTCGCCAGGTTCAGACAGACCTTTCTTTAAGTTGAGTCAATTTGAACAGTTTATTGGTCAAACAGTGACTGTAAAAGTATTTAAACCTATTAATAAACAAAGAAAAATAACAGGGATAATTGAAAAGGTTGAAGGTGATGTTGTTGTGCTTTTATTGGCAGACCAGAGCATAGAAATTCCATTTCAGGCAATGAGCAAAGCACGCTTGGTACCTGATTTTTTAATTAAAAAAGGAAGGCGCAATGAAAAATAAAGAGATTTTGTTGGTGGCAGATGTTTTTGCCAATGAAAAAGATATAGATAAGGAAATTGTTTTTCAGGCGTTAGAGTCAGCTTTAGCAGCGGCGGCAATAAAACGCCATGAAAATCAGATTAACGCACGAGTTGAGATTGATAGAGATACTGGTAGCTATATAACTTACCGTCGCTGGGAAGTGGTTTCAGCTAATGATGAAATTGATGGTGATCTTGAATTTCCAGATTCACAAGCTTTAGTAGAAGTCGCTCAAATGGATGATCCTGATGTTGAAACAGGTGATTTCATTGAAGAAGAAATAGACTCAGTTGATTTTTGCCGAATTGCAGCACAAACTGCAAAACAAGTTATTATTCAAAAGATCAGAGAAGCTGAGCGTAAGAAAATTGTAGAAGCATATGCAGATCGTGTAGGTGAATTAGTTACAGGTGTTGTCAAGCGTCTGGAAAAAGGCAGTATTTATTTAGATTTAGGTGGTAATGTTGAAGCTTATATAGCTAGATCAGAAATGATTCCTAGAGAATCAATTCGCATTGGTGATCGGGTTCGAGGTTATTTAAAAGAGGTTCGTTCAGAAGTACGAGGCCCTCAGTTATTTGTCAGTCGATCAGCACCTGAACTATTAATTGCTTTGTTTAGACTGGAAGTACCTGAAGTGGGCGAAGGTTTAATTGATGTCTTGGCTGCAGCAAGAGATCCTGGCTCAAGAGCTAAAATTGCAGTGAGAAGTAATGATCCTAGACTTGACCCGGTAGGTGCATGTGTAGGTATGCGTGGGTCAAGAGTTCAAGCGGTATCAAATGAGTTGGCAGGAGAGCGGGTAGATATTATTCTGTGGAATGATAATGATGCCCAATTTGTTATTAATGCAATGTCACCTGCCGAGATAGATGCTATTGTTGTTGATGAAGATAAACACAGTATGGATGTTGCTGTTGCTAGTGATAATTTGTCTCAAGCGATAGGTCGTGGTGGTCAGAATGTACGGTTAGCAACCGAGTTGACTGGCTGGGAATTAAATGTCCGTGATGCGAGCGATACTGATGCGTCAAGTGGTGAGGATATTGCAAAAATCAAGCAGGCTTTTATTGAACAATTAGATGTTGATGAAGAAATTGCCGATGTTTTAGTTGAGGTCGGTCTATCTAATGTAGGAGAGATTCTTTATGTGCCTGTTGAGGATATGTTGGAAATTGAGGGCTTTGATGAAGAATTAGTTGAGGCATTAAGAAGCCGCGCAAAAGATGCGGTGTTAATTAATGCTATTGCTTCAGAAGAAGCGGTTGAAACATCAGAACCAGCTAAAGACCTCCTTGAAATGGAAGGTATGGATGATGAGCTGGCTCATGAATTGGCAGCAAAAGGCATTGTGACTATGGAAGATTTGGCAGAGCAGGCGGTTGATGATCTTCTGGACTTTCCAGCCATGGACGAAGAAAAGGCAGGAAAATTGATTATGAAGGCGCGCGAACCATGGTTTGCAGACGATCAGGGCGAAGGATAAGGGGACGGATATGAGTGATAAAACAGTAAAAGAATTAGCAGAGATGGTAAAAATTCCTCTGGATCGTTTTGTAGAGCAGCTAAAGGAAGCGGGTGTCTCAGCTTCTAAGCCTGATGATTTAATTGATGAAGATGAAAGAATTAAATTATTGGCTCATTTGCGAAAAAGACATGGTAAAGATGAAGCTGAAACGGAAGATGCTGCACCTAAAAAAATAACCTTAAAGCGTAGAAAAGTTTCTGAGCTAAAGCAATCTACTTCTTCTGGAATAGCAACTAAAGTAGTTAATGTCGAAGTAAGAAAGAATAAAACCTACATTAAGCGTTCTGAGGCTTCAATTTCTGAACAGCAAAAAGAAATGGAAAGCGCAAAAAAAGCACTGGAAGAGCAGAAGCAGCAAATAGCGGCTGAGGAAGAAGAGCGTAAAAAGCATGAGCTAAGTATTCAGACCTTTCAAGAAGAGCAAAAGCGTAAAGAACAGTTTGTTGCCGAAGAAGAAAAGGATACTAAAGAAAAGATTGAGAAAAAACAGAAAGCAGAAGTGCTTGCTGATGTTAAAGCTAAGGAGAAAAAACCTAAAGATGTAGAAAAAAAGCAGAAAGTTGCGACTACAGAAGATGTTGTTTCTGAAGATGAGGTAGTAAAAGAAGTTAAGGCAGAAGAGTCTGTTGTTGAAGAAAGCCCTCTTTCAGAAGAGCAGAAAGCTGCTAAACAGTTAGAAATTGAAAAGAAATTAAGATTAGAAGCATCAATTGAAAGAAATGCTGCAAAAGTAAGAAAAGCTGCAGAAGCTAAAAAACAGCAAACATTACATAAGAAAAAGCAATCGGGTAATCAGGGGGCAAAAAGAGCAAGTAATTCAGTGGCAAAAGTCGCCGTTCCAGCTCCAGATCATAAAAGAGGGCTTGCACCAGGGCGTGGGCAGGCAATGTCTACAACAGGAAGACGATCTAAAGGCAAAAAAGGTAAGCAGAAAAGAATTCAGCAAGCTGTGGATTTATTAGAGGCTAAACATCAGTTTGAAGTGCCAGTTGAGGCAATTATAAGAGATGTCACTATTCCTGAGACTATTATTGTTGCTGATTTGGCACAAAAAATGAGTATTAAAGCAGGGGAAGTGATTAAGCAATTGATGAAACTGGGCATAATGTCAACAATTAACCAAAGTATTGATCAGGAAACAGCAGTTATTTTGGTTGAAGAAATGGGTCACAAGCCTATTATGCAAAGCGAAGATGATCTTGAAAAAGAAATGCTGGCAGATGTTGTTGATTTGGAAGAAGCTGATAATCGTGAGACTTCACCCAGAGCACCAATCGTTACAATTATGGGGCATGTGGATCACGGAAAAACTTCATTGCTTGATTATATTCGTGAATCACGTGTTGCGGCAGGTGAGGCGGGTGGTATTACTCAGCATATTGGAGCTTATCAGGTTAAAACTGATCATGGTAACGTCACTTTTCTTGATACACCAGGCCATGCTGCTTTTACTGCCATGCGTGCCCGTGGAGCAGAAGTGACAGATGTTGTTATTGTTGTGGTTGCGGCTGATGATGGCGTGATGCCTCAGACAAAAGAAGCGATTGAACATGCTAAAGCAGCGAATGTGCCATTAATCGTTGCTATTAATAAAATGGATAAGCCAGAAGCCAACCCAGAAAAAGTGATGCAAGAAATGGCAACGCTTAATGTTGTACCAGAAGAGTGGGGCGGCGATGTTTTATTTTTAAAAGTTTCAGCAAAAACAGGTGAAGGTGTTGATGAGTTAATTGAAGCGCTAATTTTACAAACTGAAATTCTTGAATTAAAAGCACCAATAGAAGGCGCTGCATCAGGGTTTGTGATTGAGTCCCGATTAGATAAAGGTCGCGGTGCAGTAGCAACTGTATTGGTGCAAAAAGGAACGCTTGAAAAAGGACAGATTATTATTTGTGGACATGAATTTGGACGTATTCGTGCCATGTTTGATGAAAATGGTAATGCGATTACATTGGCTGGACCTTCTGCACCTGTTGAAATTCTTGGTTTGTCAGGAACGCCTGATGCGGGTGATGAATTTACTTTTGCTCAAAATGAGAAAGCCGCTAAAGAATTGGCAGCCCATAGAGAAGATAGAAAGAAATCAGTTAAACATGCTGCACAACAAGCATCTAAACTGGATGAAGTATTCTCTAAAATGACTGCTGGTGATACTTCAACCCTAAATCTTGTTATTAAAACAGATGTGCAAGGTAGTTTGGAAGCATTAAGAGAATCATTGGTTGGATTGTCCAATGATGAAGTAACTGTGAAATGTGTCTATGGCGGTGTAGGGGGTATCAACGAAGGTGATGCTAATTTGGCCTTGGCTTCTGGTGCAATTTTGATGGGATTTAATGTACGTGCTGATGCAACTGCGCGTAAATTGATCCAGGAAAAAGAAATTGATCTGCATTATTACGGTATTATTTATGAAGCAATTGATGAAGTTAAACGTGCTGTTAGTGGCATGTTAGCACCAGAAATACAGGAAAAAATTGTTGGTCTGGCTGAAGTGCGAGATGTTTTCAAATCACCAAAAATTGGTGCAATTGCTGGTTGTATGGTTATTGAGGGATTTGTTAAGAGAAATCTACCTATCAGAGTATTGCGTGACAATATAGTTATTTATGAAGGTCAGCTTGAATCATTACGTCGTTTTAAAGATGATGTGAATGAGGTCAAAATGGGCATGGAGTGTGGTATTGGTGTAAAAAATTACAACGATGTTAAAAGTGGTGACCAAATTGAAGTTTTTGAACGTGTGGAAGTAAAACGGGAACTATAACCATGGCTAAAGAGTATGGTCGTAGTGAGCGAGTATCTTCACAAATGCAAAAGGAACTTGCATTTGTTTTACAGCGAGAGATAGCTGACCCCCGCTTAGGCTTTATCACAATTAATGAAGTCGTTGTTTCTAAAGATTTGGCTGTTGCTAAAATTTATATCACAGTTCTAAATACTGACGAGCAAGGAAAAGCTGATAATGTTAAAGCACTTAATGAGCTTGCGCCTATTATTCGCCATCAAGTTGCTAAAAGAATGCGCTTAAGACATATTTCTGATTTCAGATTTTATTACGATAATTCTTTTGATACAGGTATGCGAGTTGCAGAACTTTTATCTGAGAGCGATGTGAGCAATAAAGAATAAGTAATAATGAGTAGGCGAAAATCAGGAAAAGATATCCATGGTATTTTATTATTGGATAAACGCTTAGGCGTTTCTTCTAATCGTGCGCTGCAAGAAGTCAGGAGATTATTTAATGCCAATAAAGCTGGTCATACGGGTAGTTTAGATCCTATGGCTACAGGATTGCTTCCCTTGTGCTTTGGTGAGGCAACTAAGGTGTCAGCAATGATGCTGGATTATAACAAGCGCTATGAAGTGCTTATTCAGCTTGGTGTGATGACAGATACAGGCGATGAGGAAGGCAAAATCATTGCTGAAAAGCCAGTACCAGAATTTACCTTAGGTGAGATTAAAACTTGTCTGCAAAGTTTTGAGGGTGAGATAGACCAGGTTCCCCCCATGTATTCTGCTTTAAAGCATAATGGACGTAAGCTTTATGAGTTGGCACGAGAAGGCATAACTATAGAGCGAAAAGCACGCAGAATTTCAATTTTTGAAATAAAATTAGTGGATGCTACTTTAGATACTTTAACTTTAGAGGTTTTTTGTTCAAAAGGAACTTATATACGCTCTTTAGCTGAAGATATTGGTCATGAATTAGGCTGTGGCGGTACTGTCAAGGCGTTACGCAGAACGCAAGCTGGGCTGTTTAAAATTGAAGATGCATTAACTATTGAACAATTGCAAGAGATAGATTTAACTCAGTTGACAGATTGTTTAATAGCTGTTGATAAACCATTAAGCTTAATGCCCATCATTGAACTTTCGACTGAAGAAGCCAGGTTAATTAACCATGGACAGCCGATTAACCATGAAGAAAACGATATTGATAGCGGTATGGTTCGTATGTATTGTAATCAGGTTTTTTTAGGCTTGGGAGAAATGTTATTGGATGGTAAACTAGTGCCCAAAAAAATATTTAATTTAGGTGGTAATTTTGCCTGATATTACCAGGAATGAGGTTACTTTTTACCTGGAAAAAACATCAGTTTCTACGCCCTATTGTGGAAACTATGTCATCAATAAATCACAGATTTAGTGATTTATTATTTTTAATAAAATTAATCTATAGGGATTAAAATGCCATTTACAGCAGAACAAAAAAAAACAGTAGTTGAAGAATATCGTTTGTCAGATACAGACACAGGTTCACCTGAAGTACAAGCTGCCTTATTAACAGCGCATATTGTTCATTTGACACCTCATTTTGCAGCACATAAAAAAGACAATCATTCACGTCGAGGCTTGTTGCGTATGGTTAACCAGCGTCGTAAACTACTAGACTATTTGAAAAAGAAAGACGTAGCCCGTTATCGTTCATTAATTGAACGGTTAGGCTTGCGTAAGTAAACATAAATAAAGCGGTAATTGATTAATTATCGCTTTTTTTATTTAAGAAAATAATTTTTTAAAAATTGAAGGAAGTTAAAGTCCTTCATATTAATAACCTTATTAAGGAACTTAATAGTGTCTCCTATCCGCAAAGAATTTAAATACGGCGATCATCTTGTAACTATGGAAACGGGTGAAATTGCCCGTCAGGCCAGTGGTACAGTATTGATTGATGTTGAAGGAACCTCAGTACTTGTAGCTGTAGTGGGTAAAAAAGAACCTCAAGGTGGGGACTTTTTCCCGTTGACAGTCAACTATCAAGAGAAAGCATATGCAGCGGGGAAAATACCAGGTGGTTTTTTTAAACGTGAAGGACGACCAACAGAGAAAGAAACACTGACTTCTCGATTAATTGACAGACCCATTCGTCCGTTATTTCCTGATGGATATACTAATGAAGTACAAATTGTAGCCACTGTGGTTTCACTGAACCCTGAGATTGATACTGAAGTGCCAGCTTTATTAGGTGCATCTGCGGCATTAGCTATTTCAGGATTGCCTTTTAATGGTCCAGTGGGTGCTGCTTGTGTAGGGTATAAAGATGGGGCATATTTATTAAACCCAACAAAGACAGAATTAGAACAATCACAACTTGAATTAATGGTTGCTGGTACTTCGGATGCTGTATTAATGGTTGAATCTGAAGCAGATTTGTTATCAGAAGAAGTTATGCTCGGTGCAGTGCTATTTGGTCATGAACAAATGCAAGGTGCTATTACAGCGATTAAAGAATTAGCTGCTGAAGTAGCGACTCCAGCAATGGAATGGTCGGCTGATGTAATGGATGCAACTTTAGAAGACTTGGTTAAAGCTGAAGTTGAGTCAGGCATTCAGGTAGCATACAAAATTGCTGAAAAATTAGTTAGACAAGATGAATTGGCAGCGATTAGAAAAGTATGTATTGAAAAGTTAACCAGCTCTGAACACTATGAAGCAAATCAATATGAAGAAAGAGACATTAGAGATATTATTGAGCACATAGAGAAAACAATTGTACGTAGTTCAATTTTGCATGACAGAGTACGTATTGATGGACGTGAGCTTGATACTGTCAGAGCCATTTCCATTAGAACAGGACTATTAGAAAGAACACATGGTTCCGCATTATTTACCCGTGGTGAAACTCAGGCATTAGTAGTTGCTACTTTGGGTACAGAACGTGATGCACAAATTATTGATAGTTTAGCGGGCGAATATAAAGAACCTTTTATGCTACATTACAACTTCCCTCCATATTGTGTGGGTGAAACAGGTTTTGTAGGCTCACCAAAACGTCGTGAAATTGGACATGGTCGCTTAGCTAAGCGCGGTGTTGCTGCTGTATTACCTAATATGGATGAATTTCCATACACTATTCGTATTGTTTCAGAAATTACAGAATCAAATGGATCAAGTTCAATGGCTTCTGTTTGTGGTAGTAGTCTGGCATTAATGGATGCAGGCGTACCCACTAAAGCAGCTGTAGCGGGTATTGCTATGGGTTTGATTAAAGAAGGCGATGATTATGCTGTGTTATCTGATATTTTAGGTGATGAAGATCACTTAGGTGATATGGATTTCAAAGTAGCAGGATCAGAAGAGGGTATTACTGCCCTGCAAATGGATATCAAAATTGATGGTATCACTGCTGAAATTATGAAATCTGCTTTAGAACAGGCAAAACAAGGTCGTTTGTTTATTTTAGACGAAATGAAAAAAGCATTACCTTCAACACGTGAAGAAATGTCTGATTTTGCACCAAGAATTATTACCATTAAAATTGATCCTAGTAAAATCCGTGAAGTTATTGGTAAAGGCGGTGCCACTATTCGTGGAATTACTGAGAAAACGGGGGCAAGCATTGATTTAACAGATGAAGGTGTGGTGAATATTGCTTCTGTTGATAGGGCCGCGGGTGAGGAAGCTAAACGTATTATTGAAGAAATTACCGCCGAAGTTGAAGTAGGTAAAATCTATCAAGGTAAAGTGGCTAGATTAATGGATTTCGGTGCATTTGTAACCATCTTACCTGGAAAAGATGGCTTGGTTCATATCTCACAAATTTCTGAGGAACGTGTTGAGAAAGTAAGTGACAAGTTATCAGAAGGTGATATGGTAAAAGTTAAAGTACTTGAAATTGACCGTCAAGGTCGTGTTAGATTAAGTATGAAAGAAGTGGGTAAAGAAGACTAAGTTTCTTTATTTATTTCAATAAAAAGGGCCGAAAGACCCTTTTTTATGGCGAGTAAAAAGGTTTCGGCTATGTTAGCTCTTTCGGAACGAATTTTTCATAAGGTCACCAGTCATCATTCATAATATCTTTCATGTTTTTGATGGCTTCCCATGGTTGATGCCGTGGCATGGGAACACATTCCTCAGCAGAGGAAGAAGCTGTTTATCATGGAAAGGATTTTTTTTGCGTGTTGTAAAAAGAGCTCAAGCATTAGCTGCTCAAGGTATTGTGGGAATAAGTGGTTTCTAGATTGATAGTTTTATTACTGTAACAATGAATCAAAATCAGCTTCAGAATATAAAGGATTTCCTGGTATTGTTTTTTCTTCTGCTGCCCATTCACCTAGATCAATTAATTTACAGCGTTCACTGCAAAATGGTTTAGCAGTTTGTTGCTCATTCCAAATGACTTGTTTTTGGCAGGTAGGGCAGGAAACGACAATTTGTTTTTTATTTGCCATTAGAAAATACAACGAGTGAGTAAGAAAGTTATATCATCAGCTACCTGGCTGGGTCTGTTGTTATCAGAAGATGGACTCATAAAGCGAATGCTAAACCGATGTTTACCACCACTTATTTCTGCAAAATAAGGTAGGGTAGATTCTATTGCAACTATAAGTAACTGGAAGGGCTGGGACTTATCTAGTGCAAGTTGAAAGAAACCTGATGAAGCAATTTCTTGAGTAGGAATGCTACTTTGACGAATAAAGTTAAGCGTTAGTTTGATTGCAATACGAATATCGGCTAGAGGTTGCGTCCAGCGTTCCAGGTCTTGCTGTTGAATGCTATGATCTTGCTCTAACCAAAAGTGAAAAGCAGGTAAATCAAAGGAGCATGTGCCACCTGGGATTGAGTTGCGTTGCGAAATACTTTGAAATAAATCACTATCCATAACTCCAACGCCTATTCGTCCACTGGTATCATAGAGTTTGTTGCTTATGGTTTTTAACTCATAAAGAATTTTCTCTAACTTTTCAATGTCAACCCCTTGATTATTTGCTATTTGGGTGAGTGTTGTTGAATGACGATCTAACTCTTTAAGTAATTCAGATTTTAAATCATTTCGACTAAAAATCATCAATATATCTAACAAGGTTGATACAGCAGCACGCTTATCAAAGATTGTTGATCCATTCATAAAATGGTCAAGTTGCTGGAAAAGTTGTTCCAGTCTCATTAATACTCGGATTCGCTCATTAAGAGGAAATTCGTAGACAGTCTGTGTATTCACAAATAGAATGACCTAAGCGTTACTTAATAATAAATATTGATTGTGAAGCTTTTTGACCTGTTCTGCAAGTTGAGTGAGCGAATTTGTGTTGTCTATAACATCATCAGCGTGAGATATTCTGTTTTTTCGAGAGGTTTGGCTGGAAATAATGGATAAAATACGCTTAGTTGAAAGATTGTCTCGTAATTGTACTCGCTTAATTTGAGTTTCAATTGGGCAGTCAATGACTAAAATACGGTCTACAAAAGAAGTCATTTTTGTTTCAATTAATAAAGGAATGCATAAAATACAATAAGAGCATGACTGTTCATTAAGTATATTATTCATTTCCTGATATATAAGCGGATGAAGGGTTTCTTCTAGTTGTTGTTTTTTATCTGGGTCAGTAAAGATAATTTCACCGAGCTTATCTCTATTCAATGACTTATCATTATTAATAATAGCCTTGCCAAATAGGTTTTCTAATATTAATAGCGTGGGTTTTTCTGGCTGGACGAGTTGGCGAGCGATGATGTCTGCATCAATAACTGGAATATTATAAAGCTCATTAAATAATTTTGTTACCGTTGATTTACCACAACCAATCCCCCCCGTTAGTCCAATTTTTAGCACTCTTTTACAGACCTATGGCATTAAGATAAGCTGTGTTTATTTGTTCGCCCCAGACTAGAGCCAACCAGCCAGCCGCCGCCAGGTAAGGTCCAAAAGGTATGGGGATGTTATGGTCTTTTTTGCTAAATATAACCATTGATATACCAATGACAGCACCAACTAAAGAAGATAATAATATAATAATAGGTAAATACTGCCAGCCTAGCCAGGCACCAAATAAAGCAAGTAATTTAAAATCACCAAAGCCCATACCTTCTTTACCTGTTGCTAGTTTAAATAGCTGGTAAACAATCCATAAGCTAAGATACCCCGCTACTGCACCAATAATACTGGAGTTTGTATCTGTATATATTGAAAATAAACTTAAAAACAACCCTAACCATAGCATAGGCAGGGTAATAGAGTCGGGTAACAGTTGATGGTCAATATCAATAAAACTGAGCGTGATGAGAGACCAGGTTAGTAATAATGCAAAAAGCATTTCAATACTATAACCAAAATGCCAGGCAATAACAGCTGAGCTTATACCGGTAAATGCTTCGATAAGAGGGTATCTTAGAGAAATAGCTGATTTACATTCAGCGCATTTACCACCTAAAAAAATATAGCTAATAACTGGAATATTTTGATAGGGCTTTATTGCAGTGTTGCAATTGGGACACCTGGATAAAGGGAAGGTAAGGTTAAAGCTCTCATTATTTTCTTCTGAACTGTCTAATTCAAGATACTCAGTACATTCCTTTCTCCAGTCACGATCCATCATCACAGGAAGTCGATAAATCACTACATTTAAAAAACTTCCAATGAGTAAACCCATGATTAAAACAAGTACTGTTAATAGGATGGGTGATGATTGAAGAATAATTTG
>JAGLUC010000488.1 GCA_023134955.1 Methylococcales bacterium
GGCGGTGGTCGTGGTATGCGTGTTGTTCGAAGTGAAGCGGCATTACCAAATGCGATTTCATTGACTAAATCAGAAGCATTATCTGTTTTTGGTGACGCCACGGTTTACATGGAAAAATTCCTTGAGAACCCTCGCCACATTGAATTTCAAGTAATGGCCGATACCCATGGCAATGCAATTCACCTTGGTGAGCGTGATTGCTCAATGCAGCGTCGTCATCAAAAAGTGGTTGAAGAAGCACCTGCGCCAGGCATCACCGATGAACAACGCAAGCAAATGGGCGAACAATGTGTTAAAGCTTGTTTAGATATTGGCTACCTAGGCGCAGGGACTTTTGAGTTTTTATATGAAAAAGATAAGTTTTTCTTTATAGAAATGAATACTCGTGTTCAGGTTGAACACCCTGTCACCGAAATGATCACTGGCTTTGACATTGTAAAAGAACAACTTCGTATTGCAGCGGGTGAGCCACTTTCAAAAACTCAGGATGAAATTACTTTTACTGGACATGCCATTGAATGTCGTTTAAATGCTGAAGATGCTAAAACCTTTATGCCTTGTCCTGGAACTATCGAGCAATTCCATATGCCTGGAGGCCCTGGTATCCGTTGTGAAACTCATATTTACAATGGCTACAAAGTACCACCTTATTATGACTCAATGATCGGCAAACTAATTGCTCATGGTGAGGATAGAGCTAGTGCTATAGCCAGAATGCAAACTGCATTAAATGAAATGGTTATTGACGGTATTAAAACAAATATTCCACTGCAAATGGATATTATGGCTGACACTGCTTTTGCTACGGGTAGCCAAAACATTCATTACCTGGAAAAGAAACTTGGGCTAATTTAAACCCCCACTATTCTTCTCTACAAAGAAAACAGAAGCTGAGAGCATCACATATTTATACCTCTCGGCTTACTGTCACCTTCATTAACATCCCATAAATATAATGACTTGGCAGCAAATTTCAATTACAAGCGACAAAAACACTGCCCCTGAAATATCTGATTTTTTTAGTGCGTTAGGTGCTTTATCTGTCACTTATATGGATGCTGAAGACCAGCCCGTCTACGAACCACTTCCAGGCGAAACAAAAATATGGGGTCTGACTAAAGTTATTGCTTTATTTGAATTAAATACTGAGCCTGAACTCATTAAAACTGTGTTGTTTGCTCAATTTAAAAAAAACATACTACAAGACTGGTTTGAAGAAATCATACAAGACCAAACTTGGGAACGAGCCTGGATGGAACATTATCATCCCATGAAATTCGGTGAATCACTTTGGGTCTGCCCAACTGGACAAGAAAAGTCAGAAAAGAATACCATCTGTATGGTTCTTGATCCAGGTCTGGCCTTTGGCACGGGAACTCATGCAACTACTGCATTATGCCTGGAATGGCTGGCTACTCATAACCTTAGCAATAAAACAATTATTGATTATGGCTGTGGTTCTGGTATTTTAGCGGTTGCTGCTTTATTACTAGGAGCAAAACAGGCTTTTGCTATTGATATAGATCCCCAGGCAATAACAGCAACACTTGCTAATGCAGAAAAGAACAATGTCCAGGACAAGATAAAATGCTATTTACCCGAAGAATTTAGCAACTTTGAAGCAGACATTGTGCTGGCTAATATTTTAGCCAACCCTCTTTGTGAGATGTCAGCTTCCATAGCTTCACTGGTAAAAGAAAAGGGGAGCCTAATTTTATCTGGCATTTTAAACGAGCAAGCCGGGCAAGTAAGTAAAGCTTATAATCAGCATAACATTCAAATCCAGACACCCATTAAACAGGACGACTGGTGTCGGTTAGATGGAACAAAGAAAATTAACTAATGTTTACCCAATGTCCTGACTGTAAAAAGAAATACTCCGTTACAGCAAAAAAACTACGCACGTCTCAAGGGATGCTTTATTGTAAAAAGTGTAACTCTCGCTTTGATGCGCTTTTCTTATTAAAAGATGGCATTAGCTCTACACTTTGGAATCTTGGCTTTTGCTGTAGTTTAATTACTTTTGCTTTTCAAGTTTATTTCTTTGAAGGTTATAACTTAACTCAAAACCCGACTCTCAGACCCTGGCTAGAAAAATCATGCCAACAACTAAAATGTCAATTACCTCATTACAAAAACCTAACTGAGTTTACCATTTTGCATGGCTCTTTTGAGCCTGATGGTAACAATAATTATGTTTTTAAAACTGCATTTACCAATCAATCAGCTTTTGAACAATCTCCTCCTTCCATTAAGCTAACACTCACTGATTTTAAGGGACACACTTTTGCTGAAAGAATTTTTCACCCTAAAAATTACTTAAAACCAGACTTTAGTTTAATACAGCCTGAAATGTCGATAGAAATGTCTTTAGATATTGCTACGCCCTCAGCTAAAGTTGGCGGTTATGTTTTTGAACTAATTTAATATATGGCACACCCAGAACTCTACTTAAAGAAAAATGAAGACAAACGCTTACGAAAAGGTCACTTGTGGGTTTTTAGTAATGAAGTTGATACCAAACGCACGCCTTTAGATTCATTTTCTGCAGGTGACATGGTTGTTGTTAAAGACAGCTCAGGCAAAGCCATGGGTAGTGCTTATATCAACCCAAACACCTTGATTTGTGCTCGAATTATTTCCAGAAAAGCGACTCAAAAAATGGGTGGCAATTTCTTTAAAGCACGAATTAGCCAGGCACTTTCATTACGCGAGCGCCTTTTTGAGAAACCCTTTTATCGCTTAATCTTCGCTGAAAGTGATGGTCTTCCTGGCTTGGTTATTGATCGTTTTGGTTCAGTATTATCGGTACAAATTACCACCGCAGGCATTGAAAAACAAAAAGAAATTCTTATTGCCGCCCTGATTGAATTATTATCGCCAGAAGCCATCATCTTAAAAAATGATAATAGCCAAAGGCAACTGGAAAATTTATCGCAAGAAACTGAAGTTATCTACGGTAAACTGCCTGAAACCCTTATTATTGAAGAAAACAACACCCTGTTTCAGTTAAATGCAGTGGATGGACAAAAAACAGGCTGGTTTTACGATCATCGCAATAGCAGAGCCCAAGTGGCTCAGCTTGCTAAAGATCAGCGCGTTCTGGATTTATTTTCCTATTCTGGTGCATGGGGTATTCCTGCCGCTATGGCTGGAGCATCTGAAGTAACTTGTGTTGACAGTTCAGAGTCTGCACTGGCTATGGCAAAAAGTAGTGCCGAACTTAATCATATTGAAGACAAAATGAATTTTGTTCGTAGTGATGTCTTTGAATTTTTAAAACAAGCCAGAGAAAACGCTGAGCGTTATGACATTATTAT
>JAGLUC010000489.1 GCA_023134955.1 Methylococcales bacterium
GGATTTACTTACACTCACTTCAAAAACTATAAAATCCTTTTCTGAAATTCTTTTTCTAAAATTTAGATTCGTTAACCAATCGACTATATCGATTGTAATAGCGTTATTTAAATCAGGATTATTTTCTGGGTTTGCAGCGGTGATTGTAGAAAACATACATAACATCAATACTGCTAATTTTCTCATTTAAAACGACCTTATAAATTATAGTTAAATGACCTCCGGCAGAGCCGGAGGCTTATTAGATGACGCCCTCGAAGGGCTCAAGTAAGCGCCCGTGGCGCAGTCACAACTACAATCCAAACCTGAGTTGATCCTGCTGCTCATCAGCTTTTTCTTGATTTCGAATATACTCAATCACCATTTCCTCATCTAATCCCACTGTTGAAACAAAATAACCTCTTGCCCAGAAATGCTCACCTGTAAAGTTTCTTTTTCTGGACTGAAACTTTCTTGCAATTGATATGGCGCTTTTACCCTTAAGATAACCAACAATATTCGAAACCGCGTATTTCGGTGGAATGCTAATACACATATGAATATAATCTGGCATCAAATGACCCTCTTCAATAGTCACGCCTTTACGCTTGGCTAAGTCATGTAGTATCTCGCCCAGATGTTTTCTGATAGCTCCATATATCAATTTCTGACGTTTCTTGGGAATAAATACAATATGGTATTTACAATCCCAACGTGTATGGGACAAACTCTTATAATCTCGCATAGGTTTACTTCCTTTTTCTCTTGGTCGAGAAATGAAAGTACGCGTTACCGTAGTCTCGGTAAAACCTATGCGAGTCTCCCCAGCAGAGCTGGGGGTTTACCCAAATTAATTAATTACTTTTCTTCAAAGAGAAGTTTAACCACTTTCATAAAGTATTTTGAGTAACGTAATCGAGTTGTTATATTTTATTTATGACACGTAGTTTTCACCTTTAGACAAAGAGTACGCACGCCTAACTAAGGTTTGAGAATAATGGAGTTAGTTTAGCGCTTACTTGCATATTGCTCATGGCATTCCAAAAG
>JAGLUC010000049.1 GCA_023134955.1 Methylococcales bacterium
TAAAGAAGGACTCCTCGAAATTATACAGGCTGAACCATTTACCGAGTTACGCATTAGAGCAAAAACCTGACCCTGATCATGAGCTAGATTCTACAACTGTTGATGTTGAGGGAGAAGTTGAGCAGTTTGAAACAAAAGTAGCAGTGCCCATTATTGCTAAATCAGAATTACAACCCAGGTCAGAATACCCAATAGAATTAAATATGGACACAAAACAAATCGTTGAGGCTATTTTATTTGCAGCGGATAAACCCATGACAACAAAACAAGTTCAAAAAGTATATCCAGAACTTGAAAGACCTGACTTGTCAGCTATACAAATAGCTATTGATACAATTATTGAAGAGTACGCAACAAAACCCATTGCTTTAAAATACTTAGCTAATGGTTATCGTTTTCAAATAAAGGAGCAGTATTCTTATTGGGTGTCTCGTTTATTTGAAGAAAAACCGCCTAAATATTCAAGAGCTTTGTTGGAAACGGTTTCTATTATTGCCTATCGTCAACCTGTCACCCGTGGTGATATTGAAGATATTCGTGGGGTAGGGGTTAGTTCCCATATTATCAGAACATTATTAGAACGAGAATGGGTGCGAGTGATTGCTCATAAAGAAGTGCCTGGTCGACCAGCCCTATATGGTACAACCAAACAATTTTTAGATTATTTTAATCTAAGCTCATTAGATCAGTTACCGACATTAGAAGAAATTAAGGATTTAGATTTTTCGACTAAAAAAGAAAATGTATTAGAGACAGATCAACAGAAAGAACCCATAAGCCAACTGGAAATAAGTGAAGAACAATCAAGTGAACAACAAAAAATCATCGAGCCAGTCTCAGAAATCCAAGATTAAAAAAGATCGAACAACTGGGCAACAATTGTCAGAAAAAGGCGAAAGAATTCAGAAAGTTTTGGCGCGTGGAGGGATTGGATCAAGACGTGAAGTTGAGCGTTGGGTAGAAGAAGGCCGATTGCAGGTTAATGGCGAAAAAGCCACACCAGGTATACACCTTAAATCAGGAGACCAAGTATCAATAAATGGACGCTCGGTTAATTGGGAAAAATACACCATGCAGCCGACACGAGTCATTGTCTATAATAAACCCACAGGTGAAGTAGTTACACGCAGAGACCCACAAGGTCGTCCCGTTGTGTTTTCCCGATTGCCTAAGCTTGATATTGGTCGCTGGATAGCAGTAGGACGGCTGGATATAAATACTTCAGGATTATTATTGCTAACCAATAATGGTGAACTGGCAAATCGTTTAATGCATCCTTCCAGGGAATTGGATAGAGAATATGCAGTGCGTATTTTAGGTGAAGTACCAGATGAAATGATTGAATTATTAAAGAAGGGCGTGGAGCTGGAGGATGGCAAAGCACACTTCCATGATATTCAATTCTTCTCAGGTGAAGGCGCAAATAAATGGTTTCATGTGGTGGTTAAAGAAGGTAGAAATCGCCTCGTCCGACGCTTATGGGAATCTCAAGGTGTCACAGTCAGCCGTTTAATGAGAGTACGATATGGGCCAGCCGTTTTGCCTGGAAATGTCAGAGCGCATAAATACTACGAGCTAAACAGTAAAGAACTTGCTTTATTAATGAATATTGTCGATTTAGAAGAAGAAAAATCATTAAAACCTGCTTTAATGAAAAAAAGACGATAGCAATTTGATGAGTACAGAATTAATTGAAGTTGATGTATTATGCCTAGGACACGCATGTTACGATCTGGTTTTTTCTGTTGCTAGACATCCTGAAACTGACGAAAAAATTTTTGCCGATGAATTGCTAGGATGTGGCGGAGGGCCAGCCGCTAATGCAGCCATTGCTGTGTCAAAGCTAGGTAAAACAGCTGCTTTTGCCGGGTACTTAGGACAAGATCTTTACGGTGAAATGCATCATCAGGAATTATTACAACAGCAAGTTGATACCCATCTGCTTATACGCGGTTCATCCCCCACACCCTTATCAACTGTACTGGTAAAGCCTGATGGTAAAAGAGCATTAATTAATTATAAAGGCTCAACCCAGGCTTTATTAAGTAATCAAATAGATTTTTCTTCCATCAAAGCAAAAGCGATTTTATTTGATGGACATGAGCCAAATATTTCCCTGGATTTGCTTGCATTATCAAAACAAGCGAAAGTCCCCATAATATTAGATGCAGGTTCCCTACATGAAGGAACTTCCAGGTTATGGAATCAAGTTGACTATTTAGTCGCCTCAGAAAAATTCGCCTGCCAATTTGCTAATAATGTACATGTAGCACTAGCTAAATTAGCACAGCAATCGCCCAATGTAGTGATAACCCTGGGTGACAGAGGTTTAATTTGGCAAAAGGGACAAGAGACAGGGAAATTACCTGCTTACTCAATAAAAGCAATAGACAGCACAGGAGCAGGGGACGCATTTCATGGAGCATTTGCCGCAGCAATTGCTGATGATATGGACTGGATAAGCAGTTTAAAATACGCCAGCGCAGCAGGGGCATTATGCTGTACAAAAATAGGTGCCCGGCAAGGGCTACCAAACCAGAAAGAACATGCTCAATTATTTAGGCAGGATTTGCTGTGAGGTTTTTTATAACTCATCAGTTTTAACTCTAGCTAGCACTCCGGCAACATTGGTTTGATTAATAA
>JAGLUC010000490.1 GCA_023134955.1 Methylococcales bacterium
GGTCATGGTCAGTTACTTCAACCAGCTAAGACAGAGCGGATTAAGTATTCAGGATTCGGTCAAAAAAGGCGCAGAGCGCAGATTAAGACCGGTGTTGATGACCGCCATGATAGCCAGTTTCGGACTGTTGCCCCTGTTGGCTGCAACCGGCCCAGGCTGCAGAACTGCAGCAGCCACTTGCCGTGGTGGTGATCGGTGGTCTGTTTACGTCGACCATTCTTACCTTGATATTACTGCCGGCGCTTTATGCCTGGGTGGAAGAGGCGCTGGAGAGGAGAGTGATGGTTAAAGTACAACCAGAAGTGGAGGAAGTAGCATGAAAAAATTATCGATAGTGGTGCATACATCGTTACAGGAAGAGCTAGCGGACTGTTTACGTAGTTTGAAGCTGAAGAGTTTTATGTTTAGTCATATCGAGGAGCATAGTTCGCAGTTGAAAGAGGATGTGTTTTTGTCTGCTCGGGATAAGGTGGTGGGGTATGTGCCTAAGGTTCGGGTGGATATTTTATTGGAGGATGAGCGGGCGAAGACTTTGATTGATGAGTTGCGGGGGTCTGGGATTTCGTTTGCTGGGAAGGGGGTTTATTGGGTTTGTGATGTTGGGGAAGTTGGGGAGTTGTGATGTTATAAATTGAATGAATCTAGCAAATTTGAATTTGATTGCTTTTGTTGTATATATTGATAAGCGGCGTATGATAATACAGTAACTCAATGTTAGTTCATGCTCTAGCAGTAAGTGACAAGAGAAAGGTATTAAATGGAACAAGTCAAAATAGGATTAATGCTTCCAGGTGCAAAATCATTCAATGATTTAAATGTGAACCCTACATGGAAGGCTCATATAAAAACTCATGACTCCGTAGTAATTGGATATGTAAAACAAGTCTCTCCTCGGAATCTCTACATAGAGTGTATATGTGCAATAGTGGGACGTTCCTTAGGACTTTCGATACCAAAACCATTAATTGTCAAAGTTACTAGCGATAACTTTAAAAGCATACCGGATGGGCAGTTTGCTTTGGCATTTGGTTCTGAGGATGCAGACTATCCTAGCTTTAGACGGTATGCTCAAAGTGAAGAAGCTTTGGGGAAATTAAAAGAATATTCTAAAACAATTGATGTTGGTGTTTTTGATGAATGGGTTGCCAATTGGGATCGAAATATTGGGAATATTCTTTATGATGGTGGTAATAGCTTTTCATTTATTGATCATGAAAATGCGATAGATGTATCAGTAGCTGAAGATGAACCTGCTAGAGCTAATCAAATAATTGATATCATCTATACTGTTAAGAGTGAATTTGAAAAATTTAAGTTAAGTAGAGATGTACAAACATCAATAATACCCCCGTATAATGAGCTTCCGTTTTCTATATTGTCAGAAAAAACATATGCTAGCTCGTATCTTTCTGATGAAGAAGTTCTTTCAGTAATCAGCTTTCTTGAAAACAGGGTGCAATATTTAGATACGCTGTTTAGAAAACGCTTGCGTTTGCAACAGCAAGAGATGGCATTATGAATACATTAGAAGAGCTGTTTCCACCAGAACCTACCTATAGAGGGCGTTGGCAAACCATTTATATTGAGCCGATAGTTGGTTCGGGTGAACGTGTGGCTATTGCGGCACTAGCGATGGGCGTGACGTCTGAATATAAAATCATTCAAGCTATCAGGGAGGAGCTTCTAGATTGCTTATATGGATCTCAGGCATCAAATATGCATGGCATGATTGAGTGGGTTATCGAATCAATTTCAAAAGAAATCAAAATGAATGGTGTATTAGATAAATGGGTACCACCTTTTGATGGCGTCATAATTGGTGAAGTGTATGAGGCCGCTGATGAAAATATAGAAGGTATACTTAGACAGGCCGTACGTTTCTCAGCGAGTCTGAGTGCATTGGCATTGGATGCTGATAGAGGGGATGATGATGAACAGCCTAAAAAATATACTGAACAATGGGCTAGGAGTATCGCTGATGAGATTAAATTTTTTGACCCACATCTTACATCTCATTTCAATAAGAAAATAAAGATTAGTGAGGCTAATATACTCACGTCTTATGGGTTTTTATCAGAAAATTTTGTTTCGAACTTCGGCCTTCTTGTACCAATGCGACTTTCGTCATCTTTAAGTTCTGTGAAGGCAAAATTATTTGATTTAGAGGCTCTGAAAAAAGCAAATATTTTAATTAAACCAAAAAAATATGAAGTTATTATTGGCACTCCATCACTTGATGACCCTACGTTGTCTGACAAGGCTGTTATGCGATTGCAGGACACATTGGAAATGGTTTCAGAAATTGCTGAAGCGGAAGATATCAGTGTATATAGAGCTGAAAATGCAAAGCAAGCTGCTGAGCACATATATGATTTAGTGGCTTAAAAGTTTAATTAAGGGGCGTAGGGATTAAAAAATAATCCCTACGCCCCTTTTTTTCAGAGTATTTTCTCTAACTAATAGAATTAATTGTTGTTAAATTATAATGAATATTTAAAGTTGGTTTATGATTGAAGAAGAAATTATGAATAGTAAAAATTGGAGCGTTTAAAGTGATTGCACGATTAGAAATTGATAACTTTAAGTCTTTAATAATAGGGTATAGACCACGTTTTTCTAAAATCAATCGTGGTCTGTCCCCGAATACCATTCTGTTCAGGATGATTACTTGTCTAGTGTTGATATTTTCGTTAGTATTAAAATGTTGGAGGGTTTAGATTTAACTTTCCCATTGCTATCTGCATGGGTAAAATCAACGGCAGTTTTGCCACTCTTCTTACTCGTTAAGGTATTAACGTGGCTCGACGAGGTAAAAGACAAAATAACCCTCCAACAACTTTAAATGCAGGCGGTTTGATGAAAGGATTTGCTGAACTGTTTCATACCAAACCAAAAAGTTTAGGAGAATGTCATAATGTATGGCTTTTAGCCATGTTGCTTAATACAGATTATGACAAATTATCCTCCTATTTATATTCTGAAAAACACCTAAAATACAGATATTTTACTATAAAGAAAAAATCTGGTGGTGAACGCTTAATATGTTCACCAGTAAAGCGTCTAAAAAATATTCAATATCTAGTGATGGCTGAACTTGAAAATTATCACTTACCAAAATCATGTGCTCATGGTTTCGTTAAAGGTAGAAGTGTTAAATCTAACGCATCAGCCCACACCAATAAAAGATATGTGCTTAATCTGGATTTACTGGATTTCTTTCCAAGTATTAGTTTTGGTAGGGTTAAAAGGCTGTTTGAGTGCCAGCCGTTCAACTTGCAGCACTCTGTTGCATCAGTATTAGCGCATATATGTTGTCACGAAGGATTTCTTCCGCAGGGAGCGCCTACGTCACCAATGATATCAAATATGATTGCTTTTAAATTAGATGGTGAGTTACAGAAGCTAGCAAAAAATAATAGATGTAGTTATTCTAGATATGCTGATGATATTACATTTTCATTCACGCATAGAAGAAACAGGCTGCCAAGTAAAATTGTTAATCTTACTGATGATAGAGTGGTAACGTTAGGTGCGCACTTATGTGAAATCATTCAAAGAAATGGTTTTGAAATTAATGACAGAAAAACCCGGATTCAGCATTATACGCAGCATCAGCGTGTTACAGGTTTAACTGTAAATAAAAAGGTAAATATTAGTAGGGGTTTCATACGAAAAACATCTTCAATGTTACATTCTTTTGGTAAGTTCGGTGCGGTTAATTCTGAAAAAGAACATTTTGAAAAGTACTTTGATGGTTATATGCCAGGAAGGCAAATCGCAAGAATGAAGGAGCAGCCAGGCGATCTTTTTATAAAAAAAATTAAGGGTCGTATAAATTACATCAGAATGATACGTGGAACCTCATGCAATATTTATAGAAGATTGATGTATTCATTTACTGTTGCTATAGGTGAGCCGAATGAGAACTATGCTAAAAGCTGGCTTGATGTTATTTCGGATTCTACATTTATTATCGATACTTATACAGATGAAAATATAACTCAGGGTACTGGGTTTTTAATAAAAGATTATGGAATTGTAACTAATTGGCATGTTATTGAAGGTGTTAATGCTGACAATATGCATAATGTTAAAATTTATCCATGGCATGATTTTGAAAAGAATCTTAAGATGCTAGAGTTTGTGAAGTCTGATGATGCTATAGATTTAGGTTTAATTAATCCTACATTCTCAGTTGTAGCTTATAAACCTCTAGAAATAAACGAAAAACCTGACTATTCAGAAGGTACTACGGTTTATACGATAGGTTACCCAAATCATAAGGCAGGTGAAAAGCCGACAGTATTAGAAGCAAAAATACAAGGTATTACAACCTTTTTGAAACAAAAAAGAATAAAATTAAACATTAATGTGCAGCATGGATATAGTGGTGGCCCCGTAATTGATAGCAATGGTCTTGTTATAGGCGTTGTGACAAATGGGAACAGAGTTGGTTCCTCAACAAATAATGATGGCGCTTTTATACCTATAGAAACACTTTTGAAATATTTTAATTAAAGGGGACGGAGGGATTAAATTTTGACCAATTCTCCATCCCTTTTTTCTCCAGTCCCTGAATCGGTCTAAAAGAAAGCTTCATTAAATAATAGGGGTCAGAGAGTAATTGTTTCTAATATTAGAGTTAATTGTTCTCTGACCCCTATTATTTTTCTGAC
>JAGLUC010000491.1 GCA_023134955.1 Methylococcales bacterium
TTATTTATTAATCAAACCAAAGTTGCCGGAGTACTAGCAGAGATTGGGGCAGTGTATTATTAAATTATGCCACTTGTCTTTAAATATTTCACTGACACACTGCCCCCAATTCCCATGGTTAAACTACTGTTCATACTCTTTTATTGTTGCTCTAATACGTTCAGCATATTTAAAAATATCATTAACGCTATCAATTTCTATACGCTCTTCATTTTTTTCTGTAATAACTCCAAGATATTTTTGTGCACAATTAAAGTGAAGACGACATATAGGTTTACGGTTGTTATTGTCTAGTAAAATACCGCAATAACTTTTTGTATCACGCATAATCACACGATCAACATCAACTGTTTCATATAAAATAGCCTTTACAATATTGTACCCATCTATTTCATCTTGTGTAGTAACTATCCCATCTTTTTCTGGCTGAATTTCTGTTATTTCTATGCTTTCTTGAGGTTGTTCAATTTGTGATACAGGTTCATTTGCCGATAGTGCAGATTTAAGCCGTTCATTGATCTGCTCATTTACGAACTGAATTCTTGCCTCTTTAACTATGTGAGTAAATTGCTCTATTACTTGTTGAGTAAGCCTCCTATCATATATTTTAGCCGTAAAAAAACGAACAAAAGCTTCAGAAGGGTTTTTTAGCTCCTCATCTAATATTTTTTTAATAGCCCCTGTATACTTCAAAGTACTAGCTGTTGTTAAAATATCCTCAAGTGAAAAAGCCGATTTTGTAAATTTCTTTAACTCATTAATTTGATGATCTTCAAAATGTAAAACATTGATGGAGAAAAACGGTTTTGCATCCATTTTATTTGGCTCATCAATATCTGAATAAAACTCGTAATCTATTCCATTAGTTAATATTGCAAATCTTGCCTCAGTAGCAGAAAAATATCGATATAATTGTGAAGCATGTTCTTTGTGCAAGTCTGCTCCTGACCATTTACATTCAATTAAAATAATAATGTCATTATCTTTTTTAATTGCATAATCTACCTTTTCGCCTTTTTTTGTTCCAATATCTGCGGTAAATTCTGGGATTACTTCTAACGGATTAAATACATCGTAACCAAGAGCACTAATAAAAGGCATTATAAAAGCATTTTTAGTCGCTTCTTCTGTTTGTATATGATCCATCTGTTTGGGTATTCTTGAAGCAATACCTTTTATACTGTCAATTAAATCCATATTCTCACCTTATTTAAATTTCACTTAAGTCTAACCAGTTATAATCTCATCTCGCATATCTTACACTCTAACACCTACTCACTGTCAATAGATTGGCTTGCAAAGCTTATAGCTCTACGGAATAACAGGTATTTAATACAAGATAACCAGATACAGAAAACTTTAGATACCCACAACTATTAAGCAAAACAAAACATTAGCCCTTTGCCTGTATTACTAAAAATTAGCTACAAATATCCCTCAGCTCTTTAAGTAATACAGTTATTTTTTCAAGCTCTATTTCATCGTCTGAATGCACAAGGGCTAATAGTTTTCTATATCTGGCGATTGATTTATCCGACGCTTTAAGCCAGTTTGTTATTTTATCTGGCATCGTAGCCCCTTCATTTTTAAGTACATTTAGGGATAAATAACAGCACACCATTCCAAACTCTTCCCTTGCTGTTTTTCTTGCTAATGACTCCCAGACTGTTTTTTCGGGTAATGCGGTGATTTTCTCTCGTAGCCATAATAAATCTAGCTCTCGCAATAATTGAAAAAATACTTTTGCACAATCATTTAAAGAATTATCACTTTGTTTATTTAGCCAAACAACATCAAGACACAAATATAAAGCGTCCAATGTCACTACATTGAGTGCTAAATCAGCCGATACTCCTTTTTCAACAAAAGCATCAACTTTTTCGCCTGTCTGCTGATTGACAGTCTCTGACATAAAAGTGGGTAACATGGTTTTTAATTCAGCAATACCTTTAATATAGCGCTGGCTTTCTATTAATTCTTTATCCTGATTACTAAGTTTATTATCAGCACTTAGAAACCAATACATGGCTCGTTCAATCAACTTTCTAATATCTTGATGTAAATCACCTAAAACCTGATCATCTAAGTGAAAATCCTGGGTTCCAATATCTTGCCATAAGGTTTCAATATCAAAAATATGACAGATTTGCTTATAAACATTGAACATTGAAACGATGGAGCATCCTGTTTCCTCCATCAACCTAAAGGCTAAGACCATACCCATGCGATTGACAAAATTATTGACTAGTCTGTTAGCTACTATTTCTTCAGCCAGGCAATGTTTTTTAATTTCAGCAGGAAATTTTTCTTGTAATTGAATAGGGAAATAATGATTTAATTCATGTAAAAACAAATCTTTATCCAAAGTATCTAACTCAAATAATAATTCCTGTTTCAGCAGTTGCTTGCTATAAGCCAATAAAACCGATATTTCTGGACGAACCAAGCCTAAGCCTTTGGCTGCCCTTTCTTGTAGCTCATCATCTTGTGGAATTGTTTCCAACTCTCTATACAAATTACCTTTCTTTTCTAATATGCTAATTAACCACTTAACATTATTTAACTGTTTGAATGAATTTCTTTCTATCATGGTAATCGCACGATTCTGAAAGTAATTATGCCTCAGCACTAATTCACCCACCTGCTTGGTCATTGATTCTAATAAACGATTACGCTGTTTTTCAGTTAAATCACCTTGTGCAACCAGGGAATTAACTAATATCTTTATATTAACTTCATGATCCGAACAATCCACACCAGCAGAATTATCAATTGAGTCAGTATTGATTACCCCACCATGAACCGCAAATTCAATTCTCCCCGATTGAGTAAATCCAAGATTACCGCCTTCACCGACTTGTTTACATCTTAATTCACTAGCGTTAATTCTTACCGCATCATTTGCTCTGTCACCTACATCAGTATTCTGTTCGGCACTAGATTTAACATAAGTTCCAATGCCTCCATTCCAGAGTAAATCAACTGGAGCCCTCAAGATAGCTTTAATCAATTGGTGGGGTGTTAGTGACTCACTCCTTATATTTAACTTTTGTTTAACCTGCGGTGTTAAAGCTATGGATTTTAAAGATCGAGAATAAACCCCTCCACCCTGTGATATTATTTTTTTATCATAATCTGACCATTTACACTTTGGTAAAACGAACAATCTTTCTCGCTCATGAAAGCTTTTTTCAGGATCTGGATCTGGATCAAGGAATATAAATTCATGATCAAAAGAGGCAATAAGTTTAATTTGATTTGATAACAGCATACCATTACCAAACACATCCCCCATCATTCCACCGATACCAATAACAGTAAAAGGTTTTTCCAGATAATTAAAATTAAGTTTATTAAAATGATGTTTAACTGATTCCCACGCGCCTCTCGCTGTAATCCCCATCATTTTATGGTCATAACCTACCGATCCTCCTGATGCAAAGGCATCGCCCAACCAAAAACCATACTCGATAGATAAGGCATTAGCATAATCAGAAAATGTTGCTGTGCCTTTATCTGCCGCCACTACCAGATAAGAATCATCTCCATCATAGCAAACACAATTTTCAGGCTTAATAATTTGATCTGCTATTCGGTTATCAATTAAATCCAAAAGACCCCGAATAAGAATTTGATAACAATGAACCACTTCATAAGATCGCTGCTGCGAACCTTGAATAGATTTTAAATGTTTGACAATAAATCCGCCTTTAGCACCTGTAGGGACAATCACCGCATTTTTGGTCATTTGTGCCTTCATCAAACCTAGAATTTCTGTTCTAAAATCTTCTCTCCTGTCTGACCAGCGTAAACCTCCACGCGCCACAGCACCTCCACGCAAGTGAATACCTTCAATTCTGGGTGAATAAACATAAATCTCAAAAAATGGTATGGGTGAAGGTATGCCTGCTATTTTTGATGAATCAAACTTAGTGGAAAAATAAGGTATGCCCTTTTCATCCAGGGGGTTTCTAAAATAATTGGTTCTCACCGCCGCCTGAATCAGATTTAAGTACCGTCTTAGTATTCTGTCTTCATCTAACGATTCAACTTTATCTATGGCTTTTTCAATGGTTGCATATAACTCAGCACTGCTGTTTTCTTGCTGTTTTAACGAGGGATCAAATCGCTGTATAAAGTAATGTATTAATAATCTGGATACTTCAGGATTATTATTTAGCGTGGTTTCGACATAAACCTGACTAAAAGTAATCCCTATTTGTCGTAAATATAAAAAATAAGCTCTCAATATATTCACTTCTTGCCAGCTAAGACCTGCCCGAAGCACTAATTGATTAAAGCCATCATTCTCTATTTTTCCAAACCAGCATTGCTCAAAAGCCTCTTCAAACCTTGGCTTTAATTGTTTAACATTTAATGTTTTTGTCTCTATATCGACCACTAAACCAAAATCATGCATCCAGAATCTATCAGCACAGTCTTTTTTACTGATTTCATAAGGGTGCTCATCACACACTTTCACCCCCATATTTTCCAGCATAGGCAAACTTTTAGATAAAGATGCCTGACCTTTACTAAACAACTTAAAACGTAATTGTTTTTCTTCTACTGCCGTTAAAGGACTATACAACAAGCTTTCTGCCGAAAAATCAGAAGCAATTAAATACTCAATTTTTTCAATGTCTAACAAAGCAGTTCGACAAGAAACCTCCTCTCTATAAGCGGCTGAAAAACCTTCATGATAGAAATTAAATAATTGATTTCCTTTTGCTTCACCATGATATTCATGCAACTCAGCTTTTAATCCATCATCCCAGTTGGCAAGTGCCTGAACAATTTTTTCTTCAATTTCCTGAACATCAAAATCAACACAACAGCCCTCTTCACTATGAATAATAAAATGTAATCGTGCCAAAATTGATTCAGATAATTGCACACTAAATTCAATATTTTTTGCCTTAAAAACATCCAGTAAAATACTTTGTATTTTTTTTCGTGTTTCTGTGTGGTATCTATCTCTAGGTACAAAAATTAATAATGAAGCAAAGTGCCCATACACATCTTGTCTAATAAAAACTCTAGCTCGCTGCCTCTGCTGCAAATGCAACATTCCTTCTGTAAATTCAAACAATGAATCAAAATCAGCCTGAAAAACTTCATCTCTGGGTAATGATTGTAAAATAAATAATAAGGCTCTTGCTCTATGTGAACCGCGAGTGAAGCCGAAAATATCCTGCAATTTCTTTATTTTTGTTGAAATCATCGGAATATCACTCAAGTGGCTGGAATAAGCCGTTGAACTATACAAACCTAAAAATCGCTTTTCACCGATAACAATACCTTTCTTATCATATTGTTTAATACCGATATAATCCATAAACACAGGTCTATGTACCGTTGCTTTAGAAGTTGCCTTAGTAATGATCAAAGGCTCTGAGGTATTGATTACATTATATGCATCTGCAGTCATGGTAATCAGAGGAGGTTTTGGTAATGCTGCAATAGAGTCTCGCAACACGCCAAGTCCAGAACCCTTAATGACTTTAATCCCTAAACACTCTGGTTCATTAATAATTTGATATTCTCGATAAGCCAGAAAAACAAAATGGTTATTATGTAGCCACTGTAAAAATGCAACTTCATCTGAACAATGAGAAGATTGTTTTAACTCATCAATCACAAGCTGCATTTTGCTTAAACAAAGCTGCCAATCTTCGGTTGATGCCCTTACATCTATTAAAACTTTATTTAAACTTTTTTGTAAGATTGTTATGACCATCGGGTCACTCTGCCTATCAATCTCAAGGTGTACTAAACATTCATTAGTGCCCCCTTCTTCAGTATCACCACAAAAATCAATAAACTGTCCCTTCTTGTCCCTTTTCATTGAAAAAACAGGATGAATAACCAGATGATTAGTAAAGCCGTAACGATTGACCTCCATACTCAAAGATTGCAGTAAAAAAGGTCTGTCTTTAACCACTATTTCAACAATGGTATGTTTTGACTGCCAACCATGATCTTCTAAAGTCGGGTTATAAACTCTGATTTTTTGTTCGGTATTAAATGTTAAAGCCAGATTCCAGTGAGATAAAACAGCACCATAAAGGTCTTCAATCACTATTTTGTCAAGATCATCAAAAAAAACTGATTGGTAATATTGCCTGGAAAATTTAATCAGAGTATCTGCTTGCTTACCTTGTAATTTTTTTTTGATATAACTAAATAAATCACTGAGTAATTTTCGATTTGCTTTATTTACCATAATGATATTTTCCTTTAATCTCATTTACTCAAGCTAAGGGAACCTCTATTCATTACTAATAGTAATACAACTATGAAATTTATGTAAAAAACATTGAATTGTATTTCCACTCCTAGTTTATTTTTATCATGCTAAACTTAATCTCATGAACAAGCATTTTATACAACAAATACACATCAAAAATTTTAAGTGTTTTGATGATTTTAAAGCGAAAGGTTTTGGTCGGGTAAACCTTATTGGAGGGAAAAACAATGTAGGTAAAACTGTTTTTATGGAGGCTTGTTATGTCAATGTTCATGCTCAAGATATTTATAGTTTTGTCAGTGTGCTTAATGGCATTAAATTAAGACGTGAATCTCTAAATTTATTATTTGAACCAGAAGGGTTTAAATCAGGAAACAAAATACAACAATTTATTGAACAAAGCCATAATATATATGTTGCATCTAATATTAATGCAGTTTCTTATAAAATCAAAAATAAAGAAGGTATAAAAACATATCATTTTGAGTTTAAAAGTCAAAATATAAATGTCAATGTTAATGCGTTTTCATTTGAGAGAATACACATCCCTAATATTCAATTCATTGATAATTTTGGTCAAGCCAATTTTGAAATGATTAGCAACTATTCGGCAGTACAAAAATTAGATAAAGAAGATAGTCTAAACATTATTTTAAATACCTTTGACCCTAACATTGAAACTTTTAAAATCATAGATGAAAAACCTCAATGTAAAAGTAACGGTCAATATCGAGAAATCACTGAATTTGGTGATGGTGTACGCCATTTAGTATCCATTGTCACTTCTCTATATGCTTCAGAAGATGGTTATTTATTTATTGATGAAATAGATAATGGAGTTCACTACAGTTTGTTAGAAGAATTATGGACAAATATTTTAAAATTATCCAAACAACTCAACGTACAAATATTTGCCACCACACACTCTAAAGAATGTATAGAGTCATTTAACCGAGCGCAAAAAGTCCTTAAGGATAAAGATAGCCATTACTTTGAAATGGCAAGAAATATTAAAACCAATCAAATTTTTATGCGTGATTTGAATGATGAGCAACTTCAATATGAACTAACGCATCAAGGAAAATATCGCGGTGAGTAACCTGCTAATTGTTGAAAGCCATAACGATAAATACTTTTTTGAAGCACTAATTGCTCATATCAATGTCCCTATTGAAATTGACAGCCCTATCTATGCGATTGATGAATATGAGTGTTTATATGGAATCAATCAATTAGAAAAGAAATTAACAGCCCTTAAAAGCCAAGTTGCAAAAGAGGGTATTGATAAAATAGGGGTTATTTTAGATGCTGATAATGTAGGGATAAAAGCAAGAAAACAAGAAATCCGGGACACTATTAAACTAGTTTTTGGTGATAATCCTGATACAGCATTTTCTATTTATATTTTAAATGTTGATGGAAAAGGTGAGCTAGAAACACTTCTAAAAGCTATAAAATCAGCCGAATCACCTATGGCAGACTGTTTAGATGCTTGGCAACAATGTTTAACATCAAAGGATGAAACACTTACACAAAAAGACTTTGATAAGTTTTGGATACAAATTTATCATCGCTATGATTGCTGTAGTAACCAAGAGAAAAGACAAGCAGGGTGCAAGTGCAATTTTGAAGCTTCTCTAAAAAAGAAAATCTATAACTTCGATAAAGAAGAGCTAAATGACCTTAAACACTTCTTAAAAAATCTATCTTCTTAAGCAAACACCCCACTCCACCACCTAAACTTTTCTTGTCTAACTAGCCAACGACATATTATCCAAAGCTTGCTTAGCCAATACAGCCTCATCAGCATCTACCTTAATTTAATTAATCACATGCCCTGCAACCAAGTTTTCTAATACCCAGGCTAAATGCTGTGGATCAGTTCTGAACATGGTTGAACACATGCTTAAGGTTGATGACATAAAATGGACATTTTTGCCCTGGTCTTTACATTCTTCATGTAAAC
>JAGLUC010000492.1 GCA_023134955.1 Methylococcales bacterium
CGGGCTACAATATGTGTTAATAAAATAGTGTCAAAATACCCCTGCCAGAACTTTTGGGACGATTAATAGCAGAATTCCTCGTTATTTTGCTTTTAAAGTAATTCACTGGATGATAGGTAATTGCACAATATTTTTACAGCCTCAATTCTCCTGTTAATCAGCTTGATTAACTGCCTTTTCTTTATCGTTCTTGATTGACATTTGCAAGGCTAAGCGTTTCTTTTCTAACTCTAATATTTCAATTTCTCTTTTAAGGTAAACATCAGATTTTTCTCGTACAGAAAAGCTTTGCTCTTGCATAGTTAAACGCTCTTGTTCAAACTGTTTTTTATCGTTTAATTCTGTTTCAAATTCCAACTGATTTTGACGATGTTTTAATGCTAACTCCTCTGCGTGATTCTTCTTTTTTGTTGCCCGCCACCGTTCTTGCTCACTCTCATATTCAGCTATTTCAGCTTCAAACTCAGCTTTTTTTATCTTTGTCTGATGCGCAATAATCTTGATTTTTTCACGTTCTTCACTTTCTCTGAGGTGAACTTGCTTATTTTCATTTTCTTGAATTTCAGCTGCAATTACCATATCTTTCAGGCTGGTATCATGTTCTAGCTTTTGCATATTACTCCTTTGCTCTATTACAAATTCCTCAGCCAGTTGTTGCTCCTGTTCTTCCATTAATTTCAGCTTATTTTTTGCTTCTGCTGCCTGTCTTTGTCGATCAAGCTCAGCAAGATTATTGATATGCTTTAATTCTTTAAGCTTCAATTCAATCAATTGCTTATCAGTTTCTTGCTGTTGTCTAAGTTTCTCTTGTTTTTGCTGTTCATTAAACTCAAAGTCCTTCTTTAACACGCTTAAATAAACATTTTCTTTCGACAATTTAACATCTGGAAAATCATCAAAACTGGTTTTTAATTTGCAAAAAACCTGTGATTGAATATTTTGCACCATTAACATCTCACTCACTGAAATACTAATAAGTTTTTCTATAGTAAGCAAACCATTCTTTACCCAGTTTTCAGATAAATTAAGCATTTCTTTATTAACTATATCAATCACTAACCCATGGAAAGTGGTTTTAATATGCTCGTTAAGTCCAGTCAAAATCTCAGTATTTCTAAGTGCATATTTTAATGTTGCCTGAAATCGTATATCTAACACCACATCAATTGTACAAAAGCCTTCATAAAGCTTTATTTGGTGGCTGCATTGCCATTCATCAATGGGAAGTGGATAGACTGTATGATAAAACCGTTTAACAAACCTTTCTGGTCGCAAAAAAGTTTTTCTATATCCGCCTAAACTACTAATTACAATTTGACGATCTACTTCAAAACCAGATTCCCAAGCATCGTTAATAATAGGTTTGTCTTCAATAACTGATAGCCCTTGAGACAGCCAGCTATCAATTTCTAATTCAGAATTATCCATTAGCATCTACTCGCATAATATTTAATGATTCAGTTTTTATTTGAGCGATTTTTTCAGCCATTTTTTCTGCAATTAACGGGTAAAGATTAGGTGCAAATTCAACTGTTCGGTCATCAATCTTTCTTAAAAAACCACGATTCAATAACAAACCCACTGCAAACATTCTGGACCAGTCTGAATATCGTTTGGCTTTTTCAATATCTGTTTTTTCAATCACCATTTGTAATTCATCATTTTCATTAATGCTAAATTCGGTAAATTGTTTTAAACACTCAAATATCAATTTTTCTTCATCTGATGTTAATGGCCCAGGTGCAGTAAACTCTAATCGATAAGACAGTAAAACGGTAAAAAAATCAACCATTGCGGCACAAACAAAAGCGAATATTGAAAATCCAGTCCACATGGAAAAAGAAGGTGTTACATCGGCTTTAAATTGATTATATGTCATTAATAATGGTGCATCAGGCAAGCCCTGCCCTATATAACTGGATAAGCTTTCTACCTGCATTTGTACTTCCTGATAATCTGCCAGTACGCTGTAATACGCCTCTTCCGGGTCTACAGCAATATCAAGTTTATTCAAACTACTTTGCAATTTAGAGGTTTTTTTATCCAGTCCAGAAAATGCTATATCCATAGCCTGTTGCTTATGTTTTTTTTCTTGATAAATTTTGTTGTAATGTTTCCAGAACGGCCCTTCACCTACCTGGTTTCTATAGCCATCCACAATTAAAGGGTGCTTGCCAAAATAAGCCAGAGAAACTTCATCAGAGGCTTGTTTAAGTTCAGCATGTTGCTGTTTTAAAACATTGTTTTTGATGGTTAAAACTTTACTCAAATAAAGCTTAATATCTTTTCGAATCTGGTTAAGACGGTTAATATGAATGCTGTCTTGCTGAGAAATTTCATAAAACTTAAAATAAGAGAATGAAATTGAAGCTGTTAAAGCAATTAATAAAGACAATACCACTGAAAAATATCGCATACGATTTGCTTTCCAGTGGATTCCCGCTAATTCCAGCGAACAAATAACAACAATTGATTGAATGGCTATGGTAATCACCAAAGCAATCCAGGGGATTATAAAATGTGACAAACCATAGTATGTAGTAAACCCAGAGGCTACACTGAGCATTAAAACGATGGGTATCGTCCAAATTTTAAGCAATCCTACAAATAAAGTCTGAATGCTATTAATGAAATAACCTACACCTGAAGGAGGCTTGTTTTTTTTATTTTTTACGTTTGTCATAATTATTAATTTTATGCTGGAGTGATTAGTTCACTCTCTCATCATTTTTGTATACTGTTTCACTGACTTTTGAACCTTCTTTATTCCAAATTGTAATCAAGCCCTCTCTTTTTCCATTTTTAAAATTTCCTTCTACCTTTCTCTGCCCATTAGCATGCCAGTCAATCCATAATCCGTGTTTAACACCATTTTTATAATGTTTTTCAATTATTTGCTGACCATCCACATTCCACCAAGTCCATAAACCTTCCATTTTTCCTAAGATGTATATGCCTTCACTTTCTTTGCGTCCGGTTAAATGCCAGGCGGTAAAAAGTCCATCGGTCAATCCATCTTTATAATGAACTTCTTTCTCAATCTGTCCATTGGCATAACGCGATATAAATTTACCTGTAAATACCTGATCGTGTCCAGGTTCATAAGAAAGTCCACTGCGTTCAATCAATCGGTTAACTACTTTACTAACCACTTCTTTACCGCATTCCGGGCAAAAGTTGATCGTCCCTACGCCGGGTAATTTAGTTCCACAATTGTGACAAAACATTAACTTATCCTACTTTTAATTTTACGAGATAAGGCTTTTGAATGACTCATATTTTCCTCATAATAAATTTTTTCTAGCTACTCAGCTCACCATGCTGACAATCACCTTGCCATTTCTTCTGACCATTTTCTTTCCATACTGTCCAATGCCCTACTTGTTCGGCTTTATCCCAGTTTCCTTTGGAATACATTTGTCCATTCTCGAACCACATTGTCTCACAGCCATGTTTTTTACCATTATTATAAATAACCTCACCTTCTTTTTGTCCGTTTTTATACCAGGAAACCCACAGTCCATTTAACACGCCTTTTGACCAGTTCACTTCACTTTTCTTTTGTCCGTTCTCAAACCATTCAGTTTCCAGTCCATCAAATTGATTAGAGCAATATCGGGTTTCCTGAGCTTTATTGCCATTTTCATACCAATAACTCCATGTACCGTGCCCTACTCCATTATTAAAGGTTTCCTCATGTTTTTTCTGTCCATTAAAATAATAAGCAACGCCTGAACCTGTAAACGGCTTACCCTCATAACACATTAGATTATTTACTTTTTGTAAGGTATTGTAATTTACAACTTTAACGAATACTTTAGTTCCACATTCTGCACAAAAGTTTGCATTTGCAAGCAACGGGTCACCACAATTACAACAAAACATACTTATTTACTCCAACATATTCAAAGTAGTACAAGTATAATTCATCATTTAGGGGGGTGCACGTAATAAGTTCCCTTCCGTAAACATTGCTAAAAAGGATAAGATTTTGCCTAAAGCCAGTGATTTAAAACAAGGTTCAGCTATTGAAATTAACGGCGAACCTTACTCTGTAAAAAAGATTGAAGTGAGAAACCCCACATCTCGTGGCGCATCTACTTTATATAAAATTCGTTTTGCTCATATGAAAACCAAGCAAAAACGGGATGAAAGTTACAAAGGTGATGATTTTCTTAAAGAAGCTGACTGTGCAAAAACAATGGTGCAATATTCATATCAAGACGGTGACAGTTACACTTTTATGAATCTTGAAAACTATGAACAATACACTCTAAATGCTGAAGACATAGAAGGACAAGCTATCTATCTAACAGAAGGATTGGAAGGTATTATAATTTTACTTTTAGATGATGCACCTTTAGGTATTGAATTACCCACAACAGTTAACCTGGAAATTACAGAAACACCACCCGCCATGAAAGGCGCGAGTGCTACTAACCGCACTAAACCCGCGACATTAACCACTGGTTTTGAAGTACAAGTTCCTGAATATATTGAAACAGGTGAAATCATTAAAGTGAATACTGATACTGGTAAATATATGTCACGTGCATAAACCAACTTATAGGGATTACACATGTCAAAAAATATTTTATGTATTCATCATTCAAGTCTAATTGTTAAAGACACTCAACATTCACTTAAATTTTATTGTAGTATTTTGGGATTTAATCTGCTTGACCGTCCAGATTTTCCCTACTTTGGCGCATGGCTGGATCTTGGCGAGCAACAATTACACTTATTAGAATTAGATAACCCTGATCCAATTACGGGTCGTCCAGCACATGGTGGTAAAGATCGTCATGTGGCTTTTCATGTGTTAAATCTTGATTTAATTAAACAAGCCCTAGAGCAAGGCAAAGTCGCTTATACCTTAAGTGTATCAGGACGAAAAGCCCTATTCTGCCGAGACCCTGATGGTAATGCTTTGGAATTTATTGAAAAACCAGAGTTTTAATATACTCTTCACGCTCAAGAATACCTCATTCAAGTGCGTAGATTGTTGTGGTGAGCTAAGCGTAAAGCAGCAGGAATAGCAATCTATTTCAATGTTTTACTCGGCAATTGCTCCTGCATTGCTCTACCTACGTGCATCCATGCACTAGTGCGGAAAAGCCATTTTGGCAAGGTTATAGCATTAGCAATAAAGGCTATGGAAATTTTAAACTACCCTTACTCTATCTCATTATGTTCACACCCTTACTATTAGGTGGTGCAGGAAAATGGAGCTTAGATGCAATATTAAAGAAATATTTTTTAACTAAGTAAATCAAGCAAATAAACCTTTAAGCATTAAATTGCTTAAAGGTGAATCCACCGATCTTATCTATTCCTATCAAATTTACGCCTACCGCCTTTTCCTTCCCTTGTTTTACCTCTATTTCTAGTAGTACCAGATTTTCTAGTAGAAGATCCTCTTGAATGTTTCTTATATTCACGACTAGAGCCTGAACTATAATCTACCGAACCTCTTTTTGCATAATGCTGTGGTTTTCTTTCATGTCTGTCATTTCTGGGTTTATAGCCTTTATAAGACGAAAACCTTTTAGCTTTATGCGGTCTACTGTGTCTGTCATATCCATCATGCTTTTTGTAATGCTTATCATAATGTCTTCTACGTGGTTTATAGTTATAGTGCGTGTAATTATGATATTTATGAACAACAGGCTCATGGATATAAACATCATGATCATATTGTGTACCATAAGAATAAACTGGAATATTCGCACTTACGCTCACATCATAAATACCGCTAGAAATGTGTCCTCTAGGGTGAACACATCCCACTAAAAACAAAGCCAAACCCAGTATCATTACCTTTACTAAAGTTTTCATAATAACGCCTCTTTTCTATTGTTGTTAAATAGAATACCCAATTAATACTGAATATTGTCTGAATGGCAGAGGAATTAATGAAAAGAAATTTTAGCCTGGTTTGGTGATATTTTAATGAAGTTTATGATTATATACTTTTATTGCGAACTGAAGTTCTACTCTACCAATATGGGAGTATTTGAATCTGTTCTTGAAAATATTGGGGTTCGTTATCTTATGCTAACTCATCTCGGCAATTTCTTGTGAGGTATGCATATGCAAAAAATCTTTCGCCATATAGCTCAAAATCACAGTTGCATAATCGGTTAATTTACTCAGTTTTAATATACACCCTCTTTTTAATATGGACTATTTTTTAATCCTATTTAATTCCATAACAAAGGGCTGGGGTATTATTTTGTATAAACCGATTTTTTTTGTTTTTTAATCGGCTTTAAAACAAAATGGCTTTGATGTATATTAAGCTTATGGCTCTATTTTCATTATTCCTGTAAAAGCCATGAACGAAACATATATTGAAATACTCAACTATCTCTTATCACTTCCCCCTGAATATCTTATAGCATTTTACGCCCTCCACTTAGTGTCCAAATTTTCTGATAACAAATAGTAGGATATTTTTATGCTAGGTAAAAAAATAAAAACAACAGAGTTAATAAAATCTTTAGAATCTTACTTACTTGAAGCCGCTTATGGAAAAGCTATGCTACAAGCTAATTGTTTGGAAAAAAGTTTTACAAATTTATTAATTACAAAACTAACTGATAAAAAATTAAGTGAAGAAATATTTAATTCAAAACTTGCTAAATTAAGAAAACTTACCATGGGTGGTTTAATAAATGAAATTATTAAGGAATTTGAAATATCAGATTATTGACAGCAAGAATTTGACAACGCCCTATTTTTCAGAAATAGACTAACTCATAAAATATCAGACGATATATTTTATTCTTATCTTGAAACGGATGGAAAAAACAAATTAGTCTTAGAATTGGATGAAGTAACCAGCTTTTTCAATGAATCTAATAATGAAGTGAGAAGGATGACCGATGAATGGCTTAATTTAAAAGGTATTAAAAAATCTCAATTAGTGGAAGTAGCAAAAGGTTTGATGTATAGCAGACATTAGTCCGCCATGTTTTCAATTACATTTTATCTAATATGGCTTTTTTAACTGTATCCAAAGTTGCATCAATCGTCACCGGATGTGAGTCTTTACATTGGTTGATAGCGGTATCAGGGTCTTTTAAACCATTACCTGTTAAGGTACAAACAATTTTGCTACCTTCGGGAATTTTTCCACTGGCGATGTCTTTTAAGGCACCTGCTAATGAGGTGGCTGATGCTGGTTCGCAGAAGATACCTTCGTATTGGGAAAGCATTTTTTGGGCTTCCAGGATTTTTTCATCGGTGAAACAATCAAACCAGCCATTTGATTCTTTTTGTGCCGCCCAGGCAAAGTCCCATGATTGCGGTCTGCCAATTCTAATGGCTGTGGCAATGGTTTCTGGGTTATCAATCATTTTTCCGCTAATAAACGGTGCTGCGCCAGCGGCCTGATAGCCACACATGACAGGACGTTTAGTTGCTACTGCTTTTAAATCACCCTGGTCTGCGGCATATTCTGTGTAACCTTTCCAATAAGCAGTAATATTTCCAGCATTACCGACAGGTAAACAATGAAAGTCTGGTGCATCGCCCAGTTCATCAACAATTTCAAAGGCGGCTGTTTTTTGTCCATCAATCCTGAATGGGTTAATGGAGTTAACAATGGTGACTGGCGCATGATCGACAATTTCTTTGACTAGCGACATGCCATCGTCAAAATTACCGTTAATCTGAATAATTTCTGCACCGTACATTAGCGTTTGGGCTAATTTACCTAGAGCAATTTTGCCATTGGGAATTAACACAAAGGCTTTGATGCCTGCTCGTACTGCATAGGCTGCTGCGGATGCCGAGGTATTACCCGTTGATGCACAGATAATGGCTTTACTGCCCTCTTCTACCGCTTTGGTCACTGCCATGGTCATTCCACGGTCTTTAAATGATCCTGTTGGATTTAAACCTTCATATTTAACGTATATTTCAATGTCTTTGCCGATAATTCTTGGAATATTTTGTAATTCAATTAAAGGGGTATTACCCTCACCAATACTAATAATGCGCGTGTCATCACTAATGGGTAAACGATTTTTGTAGCGTTCAATTAAGCCTGTATATCTAGTCATTGTTTATCCTAATGTTTCTACGCGAATTCGGCTAATAGAGCCTGTAATTGTTGATAATGCTTCAATTTCTATAATTGCTGCATTCATTTCTTTTTCTAGCGTGGTTTGTGTCAGCATAATCACAGGTACTGTTGTTTCGCCCTCTATCGGCTCTTTTTGAATCAGGGCTTCAATACTAATATTATGATTAGCTAAAATACTAGTGACTTCTGCCAGTACACCTGGCTTATCTTCGGCATTTAAGCGTAAGTAATAAGCAGTTTTGATTTGTTCGGATGATAAAACAGGAATATCGGCAATGGCATCTGCCTGAAAAGCCAAATGTGGCACTCTGTTTTCAGGGTCACTGGTTAAGACCCTTACCACATCGACAATATCGGCAACCACTGCAGAAGCCGTTGGCTCTGCACCTGCCCCTGCACCATAATACAGTGTTGGTCCTACTGCATCACCTTGCACCAGTACCGCATTCATCACTCCATCTACATTGGCGATTAAGCGACGTTCTGGAATTAATGTGGGATGAACTCTTAATTCAATGCCTTGATCTGTTTTTCTGGCAATACCTAAGTGTTTAATCCGATAACCCAGCTGTTCTGCATATTCCACGTCTGCACGGGTAATTTTAGTAATGCCTTCGGTAAATACTTTATCGAATTGTAGCGGAATACCAAATGCTATAGAGGCTAAAATAGCTAATTTATGTCCAGCATCTATTCCTTCTACATCAAAAGTAGGATCAGCCTCTGCATAACCTAAGGCTTGTGCCTCGGCCAGTACATCATCAAAATCACGGCCTTTATCACGCATTTCGGTCAGGATAAAGTTACCTGTGCCGTTAATAATACCTGCCAGCCATTGTATTTGGTTGCCACTTAATCCTTCGCGAATCGCTTTGATGATGGGAATACCACCGGCAACAGCTGATTCAAACAACACCATTACGCCTTTTTTACTGGCTTTGGCAAAAATCTCATTACCATGTAATGCTATTAAAGCTTTATTGGCGGTAACAATATGTTTACCATTTTCAATTGCTTGTAAAACCAGGTCTTTAGCCAGACCTGTTCCACCTATCAGTTCTAAGATAATATCAATTTCAGGATCATTAATAATTTCAAAAGAATCTGTGGTTAAATGTATGCCCGTAGTGTCACAGATTCTTTTTCGACTTAAGTCTCTTGCTGAGGCACTGGCGACAATAATTTCCTGTCCTGCTCTACGTGAAATTTCTTTTGAATTTCTTTTAAGTACGTTGACAACGCCTCCACCAACTGTACCTAAGCCTAAAACACCTATTTTTACCGCTTTCAAATGTAACTCCTAATTCTTTTTGTAGAGCGGACTAGGCAGTCTGACAAAACAAAGTTACCAACCTTGCTTGTCTTTTTATTCCGCCAAACTACCAAAAGTCCACTCTACAGATATTTTACAAAATACCGTCTTTTTTAAACATATTCCTAATACCTCGTACCGCCTGTCTAGTTCTGTGTTCATTTTCAATTAAACTGAATCGAACATGATCATCACCATATTGCCCGAAACCAATACCTGGGGAGACAGCTACTTTGGCATCAATAATCATTTTTTTACAAAATTCTATAGATCCCATTTCTTTATATTGCTCTGGAATCGGTGCCCACACAAACATGGTGGCTTTTGGTTTCTCAACCACCCAGCCTATTGAATTTAAACCATCACAAAGTACATCGCGTCGAACTTTATACATTTCACAGATTTCAACGACACAGTCTTGAGGACCTTCTAATGCTGCAATAGCAGCCACTTGTATGGGGGTGAACATACCATAATCTAAATACGATTTAATGCGAGTTAAAGCTGCCACTAATGTTTTATTACCACACATAAAGCCTACTCGCCAACCGGGCATATTGTAGCTTTTTGACAGCGAAAAAAATTCAACCGCTATATCTTTTGCACCTTCAACTTGCAATATGGAGGGAGCTTTATAACCATCAAAAACAATATCTGCATAAGCAATATCATGTACTATCCAAATATTATGTTCTTTGGCAATCGCAACCACTTTTTCAAAAAACTCCAACTCTACGCATTCACTGGTTGGGTTTCCCGGGAAATTAAGAATCAACATTTTAGGCTTAGGCCAGGAGTCAATAATGGCTTTTTGTAATTCTTCAAAAAAATCAATACCAGGAACCATTTTAACGTGTCTTAAATCTGCTCCAGCAATGACTATGCCATAAGGATGTATAGGATATGCAGGATTAGGTACTAAGACAATATCACCAGGCCCTAAAGTTGCTAGAGCTAAATGCGCTAGCCCTTCTTTTGAACCAATGGTAACAATAGCTTCGGTTTCTGGATCTAAATCGACATCAAAACGGTTTTTATACCAGCTACAAATGGCTTTTCTTAATCGTGGAATACCGCGAGAAATTGAATAACGATGGGTATCACCCCGTTCCGCCGCTTCTACCATTTTATCAACAATATGCCTGGGTGTTGGCTGGTCTGGATTACCCATTCCAAAGTCTATGATGTCCTCACCTTCTGAACGGGCTTTTGCCTTTAGCTCATTAACAATGTTAAAAACGTAAGGTGGCAGGCGGCTTATACGACGAAATTCTTCCATTAATGGCTCTTATCTAACTTTATAATTTAAGATGGTATTTTAAAAACAATGCATTATACCTTGCATCAGATGTCCCGATTACACTTCGTTTTCATGTGGGCTACTTACTCATAGGTTTTTTTGGAAGTGACCTCGGAATCGGGCGAGGCTAAAGCCTCACTTCCATTACTATTTATTTGTTCAACATTGCCTTTTCAACACGTTCTAAATCTGCTTGTGTATCAACACCTGCTTCAGGTGCTTTACTCACCGTTTTTACCAAAACCTGCTCACCATACCAGAGTATTCTTAATTGCTCTAAAGACTCAACTGTTTCTAATACTGACGGTTGCCATGAACAATAATTTTTTAAGAATTTAACCGTATAAGCATACATGCCAATATGTCTTAGATATGGCATTGCCCCAGAAATTTCACCACCTGTTGCTGAAAAGCTATTTCTATCCCATGGTATTGCTGCCCGACTAAAATACAGGGCATAACCGGCATGGTTGAGCACAACCTTTACAGCGTTAGGGTTAAAAACTTCTTGTTCTGATAAAATTTCAGCGGCTAAGGTTGCTATACCTGCCTGATTCTGGCTTGCTAATGCTGTTGCAACATCTTTAATATAGGCTGGGGGGATTAAAGGTTCATCCCCTTGCAGATTGACTACGATAGTGTCTTCATCCCAGCCTGATTTTTCTGCCACTTCATTAATACGCTCAGTGCCACTTTGATGATTTGCATCGGTCATTACAGCATTAAGCCCAAGGGCGGTTACACTGTCATAAATCCTTTGATCATCAGTTGCTACCACCACTTCCTCTGCATCCGCCTCTAAAGCACGCTGACAAACATGTGCGATCATTGCCTGTCCAGCGATTTTTAACAGGGGTTTGCCAGGTAATCGGGTTGACCCGTAACGTGCTGGAATAACAACTTTAAAGGCTTTGTTCATGTTTATTTTAAAGCTTCAATTTCTTCTTCAGACAGTTCTCTGGCATCACTTTCTAACATAACAGGAATACCATCTCGAATAGGAAAAGCCAACCTATCCGCTTTACATAACAATTCTTCTGCTTCTTTGTTATAAATTAAACTGCTCTTACAAATTGGACAAGCCAGAATATCCAGTAATTTTTTATCCACGTGTTTTCTCTTTTATTAGGGTCAATAGTTTATCTACAAATTGTTGTTGTGGTACTGCTTTTATAGGCACATACCAATGCTTGTCAGATGCAAAATCCATACATTTAACCGCATCTTTTTCTGTCATTAATATGGGTTTATCATCTTCAAATAAAATATCTTCTGCTATAAATTGATGATGGTCGGGAAATGAATGACAATCAATAGCAATACTTTTTCGTTCCAGCAAATTAAAAAATCGTTTTGGGTTGCCTATACCTGCAACGGCATGACTGGGTATCAATGCAAAGTCACTCAATAGTTTTTCTTCTTTAGTGACCAGGTTAACCGCTATATCCCCTTCTATTGTCATGGAAAATTCATTTTCCTCTTCTGCAACACCGTTAACAATAACCAGGTCAACAGTCTCAAGTCTAGTTATTGGCTCTCTTAACGGTCCGCAAGGTAAGGTGTAGCCATTACCGAATCGTCGCTCACCATCAATAACCGCTATTTCAATATCTCTTTCTATGGCGTAATGCTGCAAGCCATCATCGGACAAAATAACATCACAATCTGATTTATCTAATAACAACCGGGCTGACGTAACTCTCTCCGGCCCTACTACAACAGCACAATCAGACCTCATAGCCATTAACACAGCTTCATCACCAACAACTTCTGCCCGACTATCACCATCTACCCATTGCGGCCATGTTTCTGCATTTCCACCATAACCCCGACTAATAATCCCTGGCTTAAATCCTTCTTCTCTTAAAAAACGCGCCATCCAGAGCACTAAAGGTGTTTTACCCGTACCACCCACAGTAATATTTCCAACAATAATCACAGGAACAGTTAATCTGGTTTTTTTCAATACGCCTGTTTTATACAAAAATCGTCTAAAACGCATGGCATCATCATAAAGCATTGATAAGGGCATGATGGCAGATGAAACATACATTTCTGTATACCAGGCATCTTGTAACCAGCGAGAGAAATTCTTTTTCATTTTATTTATCCGTGATACTTTTTGTAGCAAATGTAATTTGACTAAAACCTAGCTGACTAGCAACATCCAGCACAGTAACAACCGCCTCATAAGGTGCTTTTGCATCTGCACTGATAGTAAAAGGAGTATCTCTGGAATCACCTGCTACTTCAAGTAATGCAGACCTTACCGTATTGGGTAATTGATCATTAAGGGGAAAAGACTGCCTTTCACCATTTTTAGAAATAAAATAATCTCCATCCACATTAATTGTCAGCACAATTGATTTTCGATTACTTTTTAATTCCTGACCCTTGGCTTCGGGTAAATTAATTTGTAACTCTGAAAATTGACTAAAAGTTGTTGTCACCATAAAAAAAATCAACAACAAAAACACTACATCAATCATTGGTGTTAAATTTAACTCAAGAGGAGCTTTTTTTCTTCTGGAAAAATTCATTAGCTTGCCTCTCTATCCCCATCCATCACATCAATCATTTTTAATGCTTCTTCTTCCATATTTAAGACGTGTTCATCAACTAAGCGTTCAAAATAGCGATGAAAAATCAAACTCGGTATTGCCACGGTTAAACCCGCCGCAGTGGTAATTAATGCTTCTGAAATCCCCCCTGCTAACACACCAGGATCACCTACACCATGTAACATAATGGATGAAAATACTTTAATCATTCCAACCACTGTACCTAGTAATCCTAATAGCGGGGTAATTGATGCAATAGTACCTAGCGTGTTTAAATATCGTTCTAATTCATGAATAATCTGTCTACCTGTTTCTTCAATACTTTCCTTCATCATTTCGCGACCATGACGTCTGTTAATTAAACCTGAAGCTAAAATCGCGCCTAATGGAGAGCCTAATTTAATCCGTCTAAGTATCGTTTCAGTTAAACTGCCTTCTTGTATCATCTTTAAAACTTGAGTCGTTAACTCAAAAGGGAGGATTTTTTTACGCTGTAAGGTCAAAAAACGCTCCCCAATAATTGCCATCGCAACTATTGAGCATAGAATGATTGGTAGCATTAACCAGCCACCACTTTTTATCAATTCAAACACTTAATTATTTCCTTTAAATTTTAATTGAACTTGTTGTATAACTATTATGCTTTTTGGGGCGAGGTGCTTTAGCCCACATGAATATTGAGTGTGCAGGCTAAAGCACCGCACCCCAAAAACAAGTTATCTTATTTTAACCTAACACCGTTTTATTTTCTCGACCTACCCAGATATAAGCAACAATATAAGCAATAAAGCATGAGACTGCCGCCATGGAGTATACGAACCATGAGCCATATAAATCCCAGAAATAACCACTATACAGACTCCCTATCATGCCACCTAATCCAAAGCTCATGCTACTATAAAGTGCCTGACCTTTTCCTTGATGATGTTCACCAAAATACTGATGCACTAAATGTATGGCAACGATATGAGATGCACCAAATGTAGCCGCATGTAGTAACTGAGCAATAACCATACAAGACAGGGATTCAACAAAAAATGCAATCATTAACCAACGACAAATACTTAACAATATACTGGTTAATAATATTCTTCGTAGAGAGACTCTTTGTAATATTTGCTTCATAAAAACAAATAATAAAACCTCAGCCCCCACACCCAATGCCCATAACAATCCAATAATAGTCGCTGTATAATTAAATTGATTTAGATAAATCGAATAAAAAACGTAATAAGGGCCATGAGCAAGTTGCAATAATAAATAAACCACAAAAAAAGCAATGACTTCTGGTTTTTTTATGATCAGAAAAACACCACTGGAAGATTGTCTTTGATTACTTACATGAGCCTCTGGCGTTATTAAACTCACCAGCCAAATCATAGCCAATAGACCAATAATCAACTCAGGAAGATAGTCAATTGTCAAAAGTTCTATCGCCCAGCCTATCACCAACACAGTAACAATAAAACCAACCGACCCCCAAAGTCTTATCTGACTGTAACGATGTGGTTGTTTTTTTAAATGAAATAAAGTGGCGGCTTCAAATTGAGGTAAGCTTGCATTCCAAAAAAAGCTAAAGCCTATGGTTATCATGGCAATCCACAAATAACTATCTTTAAAAAAATAACCAGCAAATATTAATGTTGCAAAAAAAGAAGCGATACGAATAATTCTTAGACTTCTTCCGGTATGATCAGCAATCCATCCCCATAAATTAGGCGCAATGATTTTAGTCGCTACCATTAATGCCGAAAGCTCACCAATCTCTACGGCATTAAAATGGATATGCTCTAAATAAAGACTCCAGTACGGTAGAAAACCACCTAATGTAGCAAAGTAAAAGAAATAGAATCCTGACAGCCGCCAATAAGGAATAGACATAAAATCAGTATTATCTTAAAACCGGCAAACCTGAATCCACATCAATATTCTGTGCCCGATGGCGCATTAAATGATCCATTAAGGTGATCGCCACCATCGCTTCCGCAATAGGTGTTGCTCTTATGCCTACACATGGGTCATGACGACCTTCTGTTACCACATCAATAGCTTCACCTTTTATGTTGATACTTTTTCCCGGAATGCGCAAACTTGAAGTTGGTTTTAGGGCAATTCTTGCGACAATATTTTGCCCTGTTGATATACCGCCCAAAATACCACCCGCATGGTTACTTAAAAAACCATCAGGGGTTATTTCATCCCTAAATTCAGTACCTTTACTATCAATACATTCAAAGCCATCACCAATTTCCACACCTTTAACCGCATTAATACTCATTAAACTGTGCGCTAGTTCAGCATCAAGGCGGTCAAAAATTGGCTCACCCAAACCTGGCGGTACATTAGTTGCAACCACATCAATTTTTGCACCAATCGAATCGCCAGATTTTCTAAGTGCATCCATATAAGCTTCCATTTCTGGAACTTTATCGGCATCAGGGCAAAAGAAAGGATTGCTTTCAACAATAGTTAAATCAATTTTTTCTACTTTAATGGGGCCTAATTGAGATAAATAGCCTCTAATTTCAATATTAAATTTTTCTTTTAAATATTTTTTGGCGATGGCTCCCGCTGCAACACGCATGGCTGTTTCTCGTGCAGATGAGCGACCGCCTCCACGATAATCTCTAAAACCATATTTATGTTGATATGAATAATCAGCATGTCCAGGTCGAAAGGTTTCTGCAATTTTTGAGTAATCTTTAGAGCGTTGATCGGTATTTTCAATCATCAAACCTATAGGTGTACCTGTGGTTTTACCTTCAAACACGCCTGAAAGGATTTTCACTTGATCCGCTTCTCTACGTTGCGTGGTATGTCTTGATGTGCCTGGTTTTCTTCTATCCAGATCAAACTGCAAATCTTCTTCAGTAAGCGAGATACCTGGTGGACAGCCATCAACCGTACAACCTAATGCAAGTCCATGGCTCTCACCAAAAGTGGTGACTGTAAATAATTTTCCTATCGTATTGCCTGACATATTAAATTTGGCTCTTTTAAATTTTACTTAAAAACAGGTAACTGCTCAGGTTGCCTCTGAAATCCGTCAGTTCAAGGCGAAAAATGTCTAAGCCATGGAAGGCTGTAGTTAGAGCAATGCCAGGAGCAATTGCCGAGAGTTTACAAGTGTAAATGATCATTTTTCAACGCTGAAGTAGTGGGGTTCAGGGGGAAGCTGAGTAGTTACAAAATAGTTTATGGTATTGCTTGAGCTGTTCCGCAGTGAGTAAAAACACACCATCACCACCGCGTTCAAACTCAAGCCAATAAAAAGGTATTTCAGGGAAAAGTTGTTGCAGTGTTTCTGCACTACTGCCTACTTCAACAATTAAAATACCCTGTTCTGTTAAATAGTTATTTGCACCGACCAAAATGCGTAAAACCAAATCTAACCCTGTTTCACCGCCTGTAAATCCCATTTCAGGTTCATTATGGTATTCAGCTGGTAATTCCTTCCACTCTTGTATAGCGACATAAGGGGGGTTGCTGACAATAAGATCATACTTTGTTTCAGGAAGTTGCTTAAATAAGTCAGATTGATAAAGTGTTACCTGTTCAGCAATGTCATGTTTTTCAATATTAATATTGGCAACATCAACAGCATCATCAGATAATTCGACCGCATCCACCTGTGCTTGTGGAAATGCGTAAGCACAGGCAATAGCAATACAAGCACTCCCTGTACATAAATCTAAAATATGTGTGACTTGCTCTGCATCAACCCAAGGCTCAAAACTTTGTTCAATTAACTCTGCAACAGGGGATCTTGGAACTAATACTCTTTCATCAACATAAAAACAAAGCCCTGCAAACAATGCTTCATTAGTAATGTAAGCAGCAGGTTTACGCTCAGCAACTCGCCTAATCAGTTGCTTAATCACCCTCTCCCGTTCAGTAAAGGTTAAAACAGCATCTAAATAGCAATCATCCAGTTGATAAGGCTGAAAAAGAGTGTGTAAAACAATGGTCGCTGATTCATGCAAAGGTGTTGCTATACCATGCCCTAAAAAAACCTTATGCTCAGTAAAAAGACTAGCTCCCCAGCGCATATAATCTCTAATTGTTTTTAGTGTCATGCTAATATCAGCATCAATAACAACTGGGTTTGTACTCATTAATTTTTACTTCAATCTTAACGAAACCAGTAATTTTAAACTAAAAGCTGTTTTTAGGGATAAAAATTAATTTTCCTCTCATGAATAACAAATGACTCAACCATGCTTTGAGGCATCAGTAGTTTGGCAACTTTGATTTGATGAATGCTGAGATACTCTCTTAAAAACACAAGTTCTTTTAGCAAACGTAAGAG
>JAGLUC010000493.1 GCA_023134955.1 Methylococcales bacterium
CCACAGCCTATTTCAGGCAATATGTCGTGTAAATCGCCTAGATGGTGATGATAAAGAATATGGATATATTATCGACTATAAAGACTTATTTAAAAGGCTGGAAGGTACAATCAATGATTATACTGGTGGTGCGTTAGATGGCTATGATGTCAGTGATGTTGCTGGTTTATTATCGGATCGTTTAGAAAAAGCAAGAGAAAAACTGGATGAAGCGCGTGAGACGGTTAAAGCTCTATGCGAACCCGTGTTAGAGCCACGCGATACTAAAGATTATCTGCATTATTTTTGTGCAAAAGATACCAAGGATAAACTTGAATTAGCTAACAATGAACCGTTACGAATGACTTTATATCAAGCTGTTTCAGCATTGATTAGAGCTTATGCTAATTTAGCTAATGAAATGGTTGATGCAGGGTATACAGCTCAAGAGTGTATGGATATAAAAAATGAAGTGATTCATTTTGAAAAAATGCGAGATGAAGTAAAGTTGGCCAGTGGTGATCTGCTGGATATGAAACGCTATGAGCCAGCTATGCGCCACTTGTTAGATATGTATATTAGAGCGGATGAAAGCGAGCCTCTGGTCGATTTTGATGATATGGGGTTAATTGAGCTGATTGTCGAAAAAGGCGATGAAGCAATTGATTCATTACCGGAAGGGATTAAGAATGATCCTGAATCAATGGCGGAAACCATTGAAAATAATATGCGAAAGACCATTATTGATGAGAACCCAGTCAACCCAAAATACTATGAAAGGATGTCAGAGTTATTAGATGCTTTAATTGAAGAACGTAGAAAACAAGCGATTAGCTACCAAGAATATTTAGAGAGAATCAAAGAGCTTGCCAGAAAAATCATAAAACCTATTAGTGACGATCAAACAGTGTATCCTGATTCGATAGATTCCCCAGCAAAGTGTGCTCTGTATGATAACCTGGATAACAATGAAACCTTGGCAGTAAAAATCGATACAGCAATTCGTTACACCAAGAAAGCGGATTGGGTGGGAGACAGGTTTAAAGAAAAGGAAGTGGCAAATGCTATTAGACAAGAATCAGCAGGGTATGATGTCAATATTTCTGATGTGTTGGAATTGGTGAAAAATCAAAAAGAGTATTTGTAATAAGTGAAAAAAGATCAAGAGTTATCAGAACTGGTTGTGCGTGATATTCATGTTGAAGTGGTGCGTAAAGAAATAAAAAACCTGCATCTGGCTGTTTATCCACCCGAAGGACATGTACGGGTTGCAGTGCCGTTTCATGTGAATGATGAGCGAGTACGGTTGGCTGTGATTTCTAAATTAGCATGGATTAAAAAACAGCAGGCGGATTTTAAAAAGCAACCCAGACAGTCTGAGCGAGAAATGGTGACAGGAGAGAGTCATTATTTTTTGGGTAAGCGCTATTTGTTGGAAGTTGTTGAGGGATCTGGGATGCATCGAATTGAGCTTAAGGGTACTCGAAAACTCCTTTTATTTGTTAGACCAGGTACCAGTTTAGCTAATCGTCAATTAGTTTTAAATGAATGGTATAGAGAACAGCTTAAACTGCGTATTCCCGATTTGTTAGACAAATGGCAGGATAAAATTGGTGTAAAAACCAATGAGTGGGGGATTAAAAAAATGAAAACTAAATGGGGTAGCTGTAATATTACTGCTAAACGCATTTGGTTAAACCTTGAGTTGGCTAAGAAACCACCTGAATGCCTGGAATATATTTTAGTTCATGAATTGGTTCACCTGTTAGAGCGGAACCACAATGATAAGTTTAGGGCGCACATGGATGTTTTTTTGCCAAACTGGAAAATGTATCGAGAAATGCTTAAGTCTTCGTCTTTGGGGCATGAGTTTTGGAGGTATTGAATAGCTTATGGGTTTAAATTATTTCTGGATAAAAGTATCATACGAATCCGGAATTTTCACCACGATACACCTACTGGAAACTAGTGGTATATAATCCAGCCAGCCACTCAAAACCATATAACCCCTGTTTTTACCATAAAAATAGAGACTATCAAGTTGTAAGTGTCCAACAATACTACCACCTACTCAAATAAATCTTACGGGGTACTCCCTTTGCTCCTCTTGATACAATATGTAGTGTTTTCGTATGTGACCAAAATATTTGAAGACCAGTATATACAGGCTATCCAATATGTTTAGCTGATTTTAAAGAAACACAACATATAGTGGCAGGAGGTTCTAAAGGACCACCCCGTTAAATCTTTTAGATTAAGCAGGATATTGTTGTTTCAGTAGCTTGATTTTATTATCTGAGTACTGTCGATGTCAGGGGCTGCAATCAAAGACACGCCTATTATTTCGCAAAAGGTTCTCAAAAACAGGCAAAGCCTAGAAAGCCAAAAACCAGCTTTATTATTAAAAAATCAAAAGCCAAACAAAATTAGGAATACCCTAGAAAAACTATAACAAATAAGGTATAAACAAAGTGTTTAAAAGTGATGGTTGCTTTCTCAATCATACCTTTTGTCGTTGCGAGTCTGTCTATTCCAGCGGCCTGTTTTTGCGAAAACAGTGACAGACGTTTATTTTTTAACCCAACCAGGGAACCATTCCCTGTGGGTCAATGTGTTTCTTTGGTTTTTACAAAGTGGAGAAACACGATGACTTTAAGTTCACGTTTTACAGCACGGTGTCATATCACCCGTGCCAACCATCCTTTAGATGATAATCAATTAAGAGCGTATGTGCCTTCGATTTATGCCGATACAGCGCATGAATCGCGGTCAGATAAATATGCTCACATTCCTACTAGCACTGTTCTGGATGCACTCAGAAAAGAAGGCTTTGAGCCTTTCATGGCTTGCCAGGCTCGTGTGCGAGATGAATCCAAACTTGGATTTGCCAAACACATGTTACGTTTACGTCACACCTCTCAAATTGGTTTTAATCACGAGGAAGGAACAAATGAGATTATTTTATTAAATTCTCATGACGGCTCGTCTTCGTATCAAATGCTGGCAGGTTGTTTTCGTTTTGTTTGTCAAAACGGCATGGTATGCGGTGATACTTTTCAGGATGTCAGAGTTCAGCATCGGGGACAGATTGTAGATAATGTCATTGAAGGAGCCTATGAGGTTCTAAAAAACTTCGATAAAGTCTCTGAATCAAGAGAAGCAATGGCAGCTATTACACTTTCTGCTGATGAACAAATGGCATTTGCTGAAGCAAGCTTGCCTTTGCGATTTTCTGAAAAAGAACAAAAACCAAGAGCAGAACATATACTACATCGTAGACGCTCAGCTGATAATGCTAATGATTTATGGACAACATTTAATGTGGTTCAGGAAAATTTAGTTAAAGGTGGTATGCCTCGTAGGACAAGAAAAGGAAAGCTATCAAGAACGCGTAAGATTAATGGAATTGATGGCAATGTTCGTTTAAATAAAGCACTCTGGACATTGGCAGAAGCGATGACAGAATTAAAACTGAAAGTAGCTGCTTAATTTTTCTTATTTTACCTACTGGGGAATAGTAATCCCTAAGTCTTATTATTTAACCCAACCGGGGAATATCATTCCTCGCGTTGCGCTGGTGTTGTGTTCTTCGGTTTTTTTTGTAAACCAGGAGAATAACCATGAAACAAGAAACTCAAGAACAACACGTATCAATGAAAGTTAATCAAGCTAATTTAGTTAAAGGCTTGAAATACAGTTTTACCAACAAAACAACGGTACTTGGAGAGCTGATGCAGAATGCTCGCAGAGCCGGAGCGACTCAAGTAGAGTTTGAATTTGATGCAGAAAAAAAGCAGCTTGTAGTGCGTGATGATGGCTGTGGCATTAATTCTATGGAAACATTATTAACGGTGGCAGAATCTGGATGGGATGCAAAAACAGTGACTGAAGAACATCCTTTCGGGATTGGTTTTTTGTCTGCTTTATTTGCTTGTGAATATCTTAGTATTTACAGTAAAGGTGGTCATATTTCTGTTTTAACGGATGATATTTTATCGTTTAACCCCGTATCTGTTACAAAGGTACCGGTTTGGAATGGCGTTACTGAGATCACATTATCAGATGTAGAGCTAACAGAACCCGCTATTAAAGATGCACTAAAAAAACTAGCCAGAGGTTTTTCTATCCCTGTTATTTATAATGGAGAAGAGCTTGCAAGTCCTATGGCAATTAATTCAGGACTTCATTTTATTAAGTCTGATATTGGCAATATTTATTTATCAGGGTTAGAAAAACCATCATCATCCGATTACAAGGATTTTGAGGTTTTTTTGCAAGGGCATCTGATATATCGTTCCAGATTGCATATTCATAACGGAGAACATCATGTAATTCATCTTGATTCTTCTTCCTTTTATGCCCGGTTGCCAGACCGAGAGCGGCTAATCAATGAATCTGAAGTTGTGACAGAAATCAATCAAGCACTGAGTAAAGAGATTGAAAAACGATTAATTTCAATGAAAAAATCTTTGACTGAACAAGAGTTTGTTGGTTTTTATGCCATCATGAAAGGCTGGAATTTATCTAGCTTGCTGAATGATGTTTCTTTTGTACCTTCTAATGTATTGTGGGAAATGACAGACGTTCCAAATTGCAATACTGACGCGTTTGGCTCATTTCAGGAGCAAGTCAATTGCGCATTGTCTCGTGAAAATATTGAGGCAAGAGGGGTAGTGACTGTTTCTGATGATATTTCAGATGAAGGAGCGACACGTTATCTTTTTGCACAACAACGAAATCACCTTCTTTATTCGGGTGGTCTTGATCAGAGGCATTGGCTTAATACCCTGGTTCGATCTCTGGATGGCGAAGAGCTGACTATTAAAGCAACCAATGAATCTCATCGCTCTTGTTTTAAAGGAGAATGGGTTTGGGCAACCGTTTGTTTTTGTGATGCTATTACAATCCAGATCGGCAAAGATCAGGTCGTTATCACTGATTTTTCACTGTATACCGGACAATCGAGTAAAGATGATATGGTCTATGTAGTCAACGGTGATGATTCAGGTGATGTGTTGAAACAGGTGAGTACTTATAGTTCTGAATTTGATGATTTTCAAGAAGCCCTTTGGGATAGTGATACGTCTGCTTTTTCATCCTTTGTTGTGGCAAATACATCAAAGGATACAGCTGAAGCAATTAAACGATTACTGCCAGATTTTTCAGGGTGTCCTTCATTGTACGGGGAACAATTTCTTTTAACATTGGATAATATGGGTAAAGTAGCAACGGTCAGGTCTATGGCTTAACTGTTCTCATCCTAATTCATTATTTTTTAACCAAGTAACAACTAGCCCCCCTGATTTTCAGGGGTTCTTTCGAGTGACTTGAATCAGTCCACTGAAAAGAACTGAAACCAACTACTACCGTAGTTACTGCGTATTCAGTAACACCTTTTGCTATCGTGAGTCTGCGTTTATCTGATAGCCATTTCCTGTGAGAAACGTTGCCGATTTTTTTCTATCTAACCGAGGGATACAATTCCTCGTGTTGCTGGTCGATCAAAGTAAAATACATTTAAAATTTTGTTTATCTAAACCATAAAAAATTAAAGGCATAAGACTTGCTTGGTTAATACAATTTATTGCTTAATAAAGTCTAATGGTACTAACAACAAAGCAAATCATCATCATTTTATTAATCTCATTAATCATTTTGGTTTTATATTTACCAAGTAGCTTAGGAGCTACAGTTGATGATTTTTATATAAGTGCTATATGCCTTGCAGCCTTTCTTCCCGTAGGTTCTTTCCAAATATCTCGCCTAAAACCAGAGCTTACATTACCACTGATATTAGCCATTTCTATGGGTATCGGTGCTTTATGGTTTTTTATTATTCAAAGAATTTACCCCTCCAGTGCGCTGATTTTCTCTGCAATGGTCAGTTGTGGCAGTTACTTAGTTCTTAGAATGAAATAAGGCAAATAACCATTATTATCACGTTATTTAACATAGTTTAATAAATTTTATATGTATAGCATACCCCCTAAAAAACAGATTGGCTTCACCCTAATTGAAATGATGATGGTTCTTTTAATTATTGGTGCAACAATGAAAATTGTAGCCGTGTCTTTTGAAGATATAGGCTTTAGTGCGCGTTATGAGCAGACTATCAGTCGATTAGACAGCATAAGACAAGCTATTGTTGGTAATCCTAAGCGGACTATTAATGGACAGCCTGATATTTCGGGGTTTGTTAGTGATATGGGACGGTTGCCTATTAATGTAAGGGAGTTAATTCATTTAGATGGATATTGTTTAGCAGATAATTCTTGGGATAATGAAACTGAATGTATTAATGTAGCAAAAGGTAATTCAACCTGGGTTGCTTTATGTTCAGATAATAGCTTTCCAGATAAGGATAGTTGTGAAATTAATAATAAGATATGGTCAGGTAGAAAGAGTTTCGGGTTTTGCCTAAATAATACATTTAGTAATGAAAAAACGTGTGAAAATAATAATGTAGGTGATTGGCAGGTTATTTTTTATGGCGGATGGAATGGTCCTTATTTAACTGTTTCAGATAGCCCTGATAAGGCTGATACATATACCGATGGCTGGGGAAATGAATCGGCAGATAACAACTATGGCTGGGATCTAAACCACACTGTAGCAGGATCATATCAAAATTTAGAAATAATGAGTCTCGGCAAAAATGCTGCAGATGATTTAGGGGTTGATTGTGGAGCTAATGAATATGATGGAGACTGCTTGAATTCAATTAGTGTCGATGATTATGTGATCAATATTTCATCAATTACAGCAATGTTTCAAAAGGACTATGGAGGAACTACTGCAATAATACCGCCAGTATCATTTTGTAGTAATTCAAGTACAGCTAACAATGCAAGTAGAGCCGTATGTGAAGGAGCTTCTTTTGAATGGTTTGGTGGATGTGATGTTCAAGGTTATTTTAATAAGGCTGACTGTGAAGATGTGCTGCTAGGAAACTCAACTTGGTATAACTGTGCTGATAAAGTTTCACCGACTGAATCTATTTGTGTAGCGGCTGGCAGCGTTTGGTATGGGACGATAGGATATGGCACAGATACATGGACGAAATTTTATTTACCTACATCTTATACATCAAAATCAATTTGTATGATTTTATTTTATAGAAAGGATGATGGAACGACTGGACAGCACAAATCTACCACTCTTTCTATCAAAGAGACAGGGTCTTATGAATCTGTAAAGTTTAACTTTCCTTCTGTTGATATTCCATTTGGAAATAATGCAATGGGTATATATGAATATGATATTGATTGTAATCCAGATAATACAAAGTATCCTTCTGACAGAAAAGTTATCTCAGTTTTATTTACGCCAAGAAAAACTATTAATACTATAAATTGGTAACTAATAAGTAGTCCGTATGTAGCTATGCGGAATATGGGAGATCCCTAGCGTGCCAGAAGGAGTGTTAGCACAAGTAAAAGCCAAAGCTTTCAACGAGTGGCCAGATGATTGTGAAATGCAGATGTACACGATTGAAAATCAAGTTGCCGCCTGGCCAGGGTATGAACATATTTTGATTTACAATTAATTCATCAGTGAGCAATGATTTAGTGCGTTCAATAAAAACGAGTGAGCTCAACACGGGATTATTAAAAAAGGAGACTTATATGTCATATCCAGCATGGGCAGTAGCTGCAGCAATCATGGGTATAGAGGGAGGTGAGTGGCACTATGAAATATTAACACACCGAATTATGGAGTCAAAGCTTTCTGGCTTAGGCTCTCGTGGAGGGAAAACCCCATGGAAAACACTTAGAGTTGATATTGCCGATAAACATTCTGATGCCTTTGAGTTAAGAGGATATGGTTACTATAAATTGCATAAGGAAAATGAAATTATTCGTAATCATGAAGTCCGTACAGTAATAGGTCTTTTATTTCCAGCTTATTTGAACGAGTACAATACCCTTATTAAAAAAACTATTAAGGATAACCTTATCGGAAATAAAGTATTAGAAATGGATTGCAATAGAATTAGTGAGCTAGAAATAATATTTCATAGACTTTCGGGAGTTACCATTACTTTGTAAAGCAAGTAGCCCGTATGGAGCTATGCGGAATACGGGGGAACCGATAATACAAAATCCCGTATTTCACTTCGTTACATACGGGCTTTTAAGCCATCTCCTTACACACATCTTTTTAAATGCTAATAATCAATGACTTACACAAAGGTGGTAAAATTCAAGAATTCAGTAAAACCAAGGGTTACATAATTGTATAAAAACAATACAATTATGTAACTCATTGATTTATATTGAATCCAATACTTGTGTGTAAGGAGATGCTTTTAAGCACAAGGTTTTGCATTTTGCACATGCAGAGCAATAAAAAGTAGAGAAAAGTAAAAATTGACAATTACCAATTTTTTGTAACCTAACAATCTACTTGCCTTTATTCTTCTAATGTAAAGTTAATCTTGTTAAAGAAAGTACATCGTCCGGCATAATCGTGACGCTGAACACAGCAAGTTATTAGATGGTTAGGTTTTTGATTTTTGTAAATTATAATTAAGTTAATGGAGAAATAGCTATATGGGGTCAAAAATTGATGAAGCTCGTTTATGTTTTGATAAAATAAAGTACTACTATGAGCATGCAGGCATCGCTGGGTATGATCAAGCAGAAATGTATTACAAGAAAATATCAGAACTTGCACAAAGTGCAAGTCGCTCAAAAAAATACAAATGTGATGTTGAATGTATTACGGAAATCAGAAAAAATGCCGCCCCTTTAATGAAAAAAATGAAAGAACTAAAGGAATAAAAATGCAAAGTATTCATCAAAAAGGCATGACGCTAATTGAGTTAACGGTTGTGCTGTTAATTTTAATTGCACTGGCTGGTTTGGCTATTCCTTATGTGGGGGGGACAAATCGGATGGCTTTATGTCAGGCTACTGATGCCAGTATGCAGGCAATTAAAACAGCGATTATGGGGGGTGGGGCTAATACTGGGTTTTATATGGATACTTTGGGGTATTATCCACAAAATACTCCTGACAAACAAGATCATAATGACTATGATTTACGTTATTTATTTGAGCCAACAGGTTTTAAATCTACATACAACCCAAAAACTGCCGTAGGCTGGCGAGGCCCTTATTTGATGTCAGGGGGGAAAGTACCTGCTGGATTAGATAATAGTTTTAAAAATATTTATGACCCTGGTACAGTAACGGGAAATGTTGTTCATACAGATATAACAACTACCTTAGGCTCTCGTGTATTAGATGCTTGGGGAAGACCTATTATTATACAAGTACCTTACTCAGTAGCTGATTCTAAATACAAACCTGATTATGCTCGCTTAGTATCTGCCGGGGCTGGTAATGGAATGGCTCCTGGTGATGCCGTTATTGATACGACAATACATGACAATCAAGGAGCAAGTGGACGAGGTGATGACCGTGTTTTATTTTTGAAAATGCCAGACCTTAGTGGCAACAAACCCTGTAATGAATAAGAACTTTTTTATTTTGAGGTAATTATGAAAATTTATCGAGGAGCTTATACCCGTGATTTTTCTGAACATGAAAATGTTAGTAATATTGGATCAAAAGATTTAGAGGATGCAATTGAAAAAGGAAAATCCATTAAGTTTGATATTAATAAAGATGCTTCTGAACGTGAACGCAGATCTGAATGTACGGCTATATTTGAAGATAAAGACATAATGCCAATGATGAAGGGAGCATTATCTAATTTAAGCTCACAACAAGCAGCATTTTTAGAGATAGAAAGGGTTGTGTCAAACAATATATTAGACAATGAAGATAAAATCAAACAGATTCAAAAAGCAATTAATGAATATAGGTGTAAATGGGTAGGCAAGGTTTATTAAGCTACCAAGTAGAGCATTATATTTTAAAACTACTTTTCAAGGAGGGAAATAGAATGGATTTGTTTTCTGAGCTATCAAAATTAGTAAGTGTAGGGTTAATTTCAGGGTTAATTTCATCCTTTTTAGCTTATCGCTCTCATCGTCAAAAAAAATGGTGGGAACTTAAAGTTAGTTCTTATCAGGAATTAATTGAAGCTCTTTCTGATTTATCTCAGTATTATTCATCTCATTATCAAGAGAATTTAATGAAAAATGATTTATCTGATGATTATAAAGAGACATTAAGTAATATGTGGGACGAAGGACATAGAAATGTGCGTAGGGCAGCAGATAAAGGGGCTTTTATATTTTCTGATGAAGTAGAGATGGCATTAAAAAAATATATTAAATGCGACGATGTCCGTCAAGATGATTATTACGACCATATAGAATTACATGAAAAAGAAGTGAAAACATGCTTGTCTAGCATTGTCACTGCTTCGAGGGTCGACTTAGAAATTAAATGGTGGTGGCTATAGTTTTTCATTCTCTCGTTTTCACATAGGAATGCAGATAGCAACTGCTCCAGCGGTACGGAGTAGGAAATTAAGGGGCAGCCAGCTTGAAATAAAAAAAAGGGTATTAAACTAAATAATTATCAAGTTTTTTATAACTTGGTAATCAACTTGCCTCTATCCTTTTAATGCGTAGTTTATCTTGCCGAAAAATGTACATTCTCCAGTATAAGCCAGATGCTGAACAGAGTAAGTTTGTTCTGGTCAACCTAAACAGGACACAGTAATTTTAGAGGTGGTTTCATGAATTTTTGTGAATGATAAAAATTAGAAAAGGAAGAGCAAAAGCAAAAGCAAAAGAAAAAAGGGAAAAGGGGAAAGGAAAAGGGTTAAAAAGGTTGAAAGGAAGGGATTTTTATAATGGAAAGGGCTTATCCAAAAAAGGAAACAAAAAAACCTGGAAATTTCAATTAGGGTTTTTTATTGAACAGAGTCTCTCAACAAAGCAAACTGCGGGTAAATAGAATTGTAAAGAGTTGAGTCAATGAAAAAAAATCAAAAAAAATTCATTACCTTATTTCCAATAGTCGGTGTGCTGTGGATAGCAGGTTGTGCTACCAAAGGACACACGCCACCCAGTGCAATAAAGAATTCTCAAAACAGTCAACGCCTGGAAAGCCAAAAACCAACTGTACAACCAACAAAAGCTAAACCGAATACAATTCAAGTCCAAACTGGACGATACAGTGTAATTGTCGCCGTACCTACCACGCCCCAACAACAATTATTGCAGG
>JAGLUC010000494.1 GCA_023134955.1 Methylococcales bacterium
CATGCCGCCCATATCAGGCATTGCAGGTGCAGAATCTTCAGCAGGTGCATCAGCAACCATAACTTCAGTTGTGATCATTAAGCTGGCAACAGAGGCTGCATTTTGCAATGCAGTACGTGTTACTTTTGCAGGGTCTAAAATACCCATTGCAATCATGTCACCGTATTCACCAGTTGCAGCGTTGTAACCGAAGTTACCAGAACCTTTTGCCACTTCGTTTAGTACCACAGATGATTCATCACCTGCGTTAGCAACGATTTGACGTAAAGGCTCTTCCATTGCACGACGTAGTGTATTAACACCCACTGTTTGGTCATGATTGATACCTTCAAGTCCTTCAAGTGCAGCAATAGCACGGACTAGTGCAGTACCACCACCAGCAACAACGCCTTCTTCAACCGCAGCGCGAGTTGAATGCAACGCATCTTCTACGCGAGCTTTTTTCTCTTTCATTTCTACTTCAGTTGCTGCGCCAACTTTGATGACCGCAACACCGCCCGCTAGTTTAGCTAAACGCTCTTGTAGTTTTTCTTTGTCGTAATCAGAACTTGCTTCATCAGCTTGTGCTCTGATTTGTGTTACACGCCCTTTAATGTTGTCTTCAGAACCTGCACCATCAATGATAGTGGTATTTTCTTTGCTGATTTGAATTTTCTTAGCTGTGCCTAATTGATCCATTTCAACTTTTTCTAAAGATAAACCAATTTCTTCAGAAATCACTGTAGCACCAGTTAATACGGCAATATCTTCTAACATTGCTTTACGGCGATCACCAAAACCTGGTGCTTTAACAGCCGCTACTTTAACGATACCACGCATGTTGTTTACTACTAATGTTGCTAATGCTTCGCCATCAACATCTTCGGCAATAATCAATAGAGGACGACCTGCTTTAGCAACGCCTTCTAATGTAGGTAGTAAATCACGGATGTTTGAGATTTTTTTGTCATACAATAAGATATACGGTTCATCTAATTCAACACTCATGCTGTCTTGATTGTTGATGAAGTAAGGTGATAAGTAACCACGGTCAAACTGCATTCCTTCCACAACATCAAGCTCATTATCCAAGCCAGAACCTTCCTCAACAGTGATAACACCTTCTTTACCGACTTTTTCCATTGCATCTGCAATGATTTTGCCAACCGACTCATCAGAGTTTGCAGAAATTGTACCGACTTGAGCAATTGCACTGTTATCAGTGCAAGGTGCTGCTGAATCAACAATGGCTTTAACTGCTTTAACAACCGCTAAATCAATACCACGTTTCAAATCCATTGGGTTCATACCTGCCGCAACGGCTTTCATGCCTTCATTGACAATAGATTGTGCTAAAACAGTTGCTGTTGTGGTTCCATCACCAGCAACATCAGAAGTATGAGAAGCCACTTCTTTAACCATTTGTGCACCCATGTTTTCGAATTTGTCTGCTAATTCGATTTCTTTCGCAACCGATACACCATCTTTAGTGATAGTGGGGGCGCCAAAGCTTTTATCTAAAACTGCATTACGACCTTTAGGGCCTAATGTTACTTTTACTGCATTAGCTAATATGTTTACACCTGCAACCATTAAGGTGCGTGCGTCTGAACTAAATCTTACGTCTTTTGCTGCCATTTTCTTAAAATCCTGTTGAATGAAAAGTTAGTAATATACCAAGTTAGGCTTAAGCTAAAATACCCATAATGTCTTCTTCACGCATAACGATAAGCTCTTCACCATCAATTTTAACTTCGTTGCCTGAATACTTACCAAAAAGTACTTTATCGCCCACTTTTACTTCCAATGCACGAACGTCACCGTTATCCATTTGTTTGCCATTACCTACTGCCAAAACTTCGCCTTCGCTTGGTTTTTCAGCCGCTGAGCCTGGTAATACGATACCACCAGCAGACGTTGTTTCTTCTTCAACACGTTTGACGATGACTCTGTCGTGTAACGGACGTATATTCATCAATTTTCTCCTAATAATTAAATGTAAGTTAATTTTTTAGCACTCGCATGCAAAGAGTGCTAATGATAATCTTGTTTTGCAGTCTGTCAAGTTATTTGGCATTATCCCCCTCTTCATCATCGTTTTAAATCAGCCCATGAATGACCAACAATTACTTCGTTATAGTCGCCAAATCATGTTGCCTCAAATTGACATTGAAGGACAACAAAAACTATTAGCCGCCAAAGTACTTATCATAGGTGCCGGTGGATTAGGCTCCCCTGCCTCTATTTACCTAGCCGCCGCTGGAATTGGACAAATTACAATTTACGATGATGATGAGGTCGATTTATCCAATTTACAAAGACAAATTGCTCACCACACAGACGATATAGGGACAGACAAAGTAATTTCAACCCAAAAGACCTTGAAAAAAATTAATCCTGATATAAAAGTGATTGCAGTCAAGCAAAGGTTAAAGGGTGATACCTTAAATAAAGAAGTACAAAGTGCCGATATTGTATTGGATTGTTGTGATAATTTTACTACACGCTTTGCAATTAATAGTGCCTGTGTAAGACATAAAACACCACTGGTTTCTGGTGCAGCTATCCGCTTTGAAGGGCAAGTATCAGTATTTACCGCTGGAACAAACGATAGCCCTTGCTACAACTGCCTTTATAGCGACACAGGCGAAGAAATGCAAAACTGTGCAACAAATGGTGTTATTGCGCCGATTACAGGAATTATCGGTAGCATCCAGGCTATGGAGGCTATGAAATTAATCACCGGAATTGGAGAGACCTTAACAGGCAGGCTATTATTACTGGATGGATTATCCATGCAATGGAATGAAATGAAATTAGCTAAAAATAAAACTTGCCCGACTTGTTCTTAAAGTAAGATAACGATGTTCGTATCATTGGCCGTTGTGAGTGTGCAGTTTTTTTTGCAAATAAAAAAAACATGACGCTTACGATAGCCTGAGTGCATGTAATTGTTAACTGGCTTTTACCCCAATAAAAATAACAAAAGCTGGGGTTTTTGTTATTTTGTTTAAAGGGTTACATTATTTTACTGAGTTTGAAACCATTCTTTAAAAACAATGTTTCCCAAGTTTCTAGCGTTCTAAAATACCACGGTGCTGGGTCACTAAATTTATCATTAAATCCTGCCCACGAACCTTTTCTCCATCCATCTTTATACTGTTCTCTACATTCAGTTACTGGATAAATTGTTTAAACGATGAAGGCTTCACCTTCTTTTTGAGCATACTCAATTAATTTAGGTACAGCATCAATTCCTAATGAGTTTATTCCTACTTTCATTAACTCTCTGACCAGCCAACCCAAACAGCGAGCAACTATTTTTACTATTAATCGTTCCAAATGTATTCGCAATAATAAAAAAGTAGCCCGTATGAAGTTTAC
>JAGLUC010000495.1 GCA_023134955.1 Methylococcales bacterium
GGTTGGGGTCGACTGCAAGGATGCAGGTGGTAGAGCAATGCATCCTTGCAGTCGACCCCAACCTATTATTGATATTTTTCAATCTTATCAAAATTCAAATAACGATAGGTATCATCTGCTGTGGCGTTTATTTGCTCAAAATAAGCCATGTATTCATCAAATGTAGGGATTTTTCCTAAAATTGAACATACCGCTGCCAATTCTGCCGAACTCAAATAGACATTGGCATTATTACCTAAACGATTAGGAAAGTTACGAGTTGAGGTTGAAACGACCGTGGCGCTATCAGCTACTCGTGCCTGGTTACCCATGCATAATGAGCAGCCTGGCATTTCTAATCGTGCGCCTGATTTACCAAACGTATCGTAATAACCCTCTTCTGTTAGCTTATCTTGATCCATTTTTGTGGGTGGTGATACCCATAACTGAGTCGGTAGCTTGCCTTGATGTTTTTCTAGCAATTTACCTGCTGCACGGAAATGACCAATATTGGTCATACATGAACCTAAGAACACTTCATCAATTTTAGTCCCAGCTACATCTGATAATGTTTTTACATCATCAGGATCATTTGGACATGCCATAATCGGCTCTTTAATCTGATTGAGATCAATTTCAATAATCTCAAAGTATTCTGCATCTGCATCGGGTTGCATTAATTCTGGCTTGGCTAACCATGCTTGCATTTGTTCTATTCTGCGGTTAATGGTTCTGGCATCTCCATAGCCTTCAGTCACCATCCATTTCAACATAGTGATATTTGAATTAATGTACTCACGAATGGGTGCTTCATTTAAACGGATAGTACAACCTGCGGCTGATCTTTCTGCGGAAGCATCGGATAATTCAAAAGCTTGTTCTATTTTTAAATCAGCTAGCCCTTCAATCTCTAAGATACGCCCTGAAAAGACATTTTTCTTGCCTTTCTTTTCAACTGTTAATAAACCTTTTTCAATAGCCACTAAAGGAATGGCATTAACTAAATCACGTAAAGTAATCCCGGGTTGCATTTCACCTTTAAATCTTACTAAAACTGATTCAGGCATATCTAACGGCATAACCCCTGTTGCTGCTGCAAAGGCAACCAGACCAGAACCTGCTGGAAATGAAATACCCATAGGGAAACGGGTATGCGAATCCCCTCCCGTACCTACCGTATCAGGCAATAACATACGGTTTAACCAGGAATGGATAATACCATCACCCGGACGCAAAGCCACACCACCACGATTCATAATAAAATCGGGTAAAGTGTGTTGCATTTCTATATCAATCGGTTTTGGATAAGCGGCTGTATGACAAAAAGACTGCATCACTAAATCAGCAGAAAAACCTAGACAGGCCAAGTCTTTTAATTCATCACGGGTCATTGGACCAGTGGTATCTTGCGATCCTACAGTGGTCATTTTAGGCTCACAATAAGTATCAGGACGAACGCCCTCTACACCACAGGCTTTACCAACAATTTTTTGCGCCAGTGTATAGCCTTTATTGCTTGCAGCTTTATCAGCTGGTCTTGCAAATACATCTGATGTTGCTAAACCTAAAGACTGTCTTGCTCGATCAGTTAATCCTCGACCAATAATTAAAGGAATGCGTCCGCCTGCACGTACTTCATCTAAAATCACATTGGTTTTTAATTCAAATTCAGAAACCACTTCATCACTATCATGACGTTTCACCACACCTTGATATGGGTATATATCAATTACATCCCCCATAGCCAGGTGTTCAACATCACACTCAAACGGTAATGCACCTGAATCTTCCATGGTGTTAAAAAAAATAGGGGCAATTTTTCCGCCTATACAAACACCTCCGCCTCTTTTATTAGGCACGTAAGGAATATCATTTCCCATAAACCATAACACTGAGTTAGTGGCTGATTTACGTGATGAACCCGTCCCCACTACATCACCGACATAAGCAACAGGAAAGCCTTTCTGCTTTAATTCTTCAATTTGTTGTTCTGCATTGGTAATTCCATCACGGGGAATTTTAAGCATGGCT
>JAGLUC010000496.1 GCA_023134955.1 Methylococcales bacterium
CCCGATCGGGGGAGTCGATAATGAATCCCCCGTATTCCACTTCGTTTCATACGGGCTACATGATTAAAATAATTCATTATTAATCAAACCAATGTTGCTGGAGTACTAGTGATTCAGTTTAGATTCAGGGCAAGTTATATATACTCTTCACGCTCAAGAATACCTCACCCAAGCACGCGGCTTGTTGCGATGTGCGTTGTTTAATACCATGGATGGCATGTAGTAGAGCAACGCAGGAGCTGTTGCCGAGTAAAGCATTGAAATAGGTTGCTATTCCTGCTGCTTTACGCCTAGCCCACCACAACAATCTACACACTTGAATGAGGTATTCTTAAACGTAAAGAGTATATGCTTAAATTATGGAAACGAGTAAAAGCTTTATTCGATTTCAGTTAAATTGAAATATTTTGTGGACACATCATGCGTATTTTTATCAAAGTCTTTTTGTTAACTTTCTATCTAAGTCAGAGTGCTTTTGCAGCAACAGAACTTGTCTTTTCTATCTTAAGCCTGGATCAGGCGACAAAGCAAGTTATTGATAATAATAAAGTCAAGGTGCTTGGCGCAAAGACTGAGTTTATTGGTGAAAAAGAAGTACATGTGATTAAAGTGCTAACGAAAGATGGACGTATTCAATATATTAAAGTGGATGCAAATACAGGCAGAATAATTAGATAAGGAACGAACAGTATGCGTATTTTAATTGTCGAAGACGAAGTGACTTTGAACCAACAAATACAAGATTATTTTTCAGCCAAAGGATTTGCTGTCGATGTTGCGCATACAGGAAGTGATGGCTATTATTTGGCAAAAGAATACCCGATTGATGCTGCCATTGTTGATGTAGGTTTACCTGACTTTTCAGGGGTAGAGTTAATTGCACGGCTCAGAAAAGAACAAATTAACACGCCTATTTTACTTTTAACAGCCAGAAGTCGATGGCAGGATAAGGTGGAAGGTTTAGAAGCTGGGGCGGATGATTATTTGGCAAAACCATTTCATTATGAAGAACTATTGGCCAGGGTTAATGCCTTATTAAGGCGCTCACAGGGTAAGGCTCATCCTGTTTTAACCTATGCCAATATCAAACTGGATAGTTTATCTCAAGATGTAACGGTCGATGAAAAACCCATAGAATTAACTGCTTTTGAATATAAGGTATTGGAGTACCTGTTATTTCGTAAAGGGGAAGTGGTCTCTAAGTCTGTTTTGACTGAACATATTTATGATGAAGATTTTGATCGAGATAGTAATGTGATTGAAGTGTTTGTGGGTCGTTTACGTAAAAAAATTGATCCACAAGGTTTAACCAAGCCTATTGAAACACTGCGGGGACGAGGCTATAGAATCCCAGTAGAATCAATATAATTATGAATGTTATATCCATAGGAGAACGATGAAATGAATGAACAAGAATATGCAGGATTTTGGATTAGAACTGGAGCAGCAATAATAGACAGTATTCTAATATTAATAATTATAGCTCCGATTCTCACTGGCATTTATGGTACAGATTATTGGATGAGTGAGTCTTTTGTTCTAGGTGGCTGGGATGTCTTGTTTAATTATGTACTACCCGCAATTGCAGTTATTATATTTTGGGTTTATAAATCTGCCACTCCAGGAAAAATGGCAACAAAACTAACTATTGTTGATGCAAAAACTGGAGGCAAGCCTTCTACTGGACAATATATTGGAAGGTATCTTGGATATTACGTTTCAATGATACCGTTATTTCTTGGAATTATCTGGGTAGGCATTGATAAGCGAAAGCAAGGATGGCACGATAAATTAGCTGGTACAGTCGTAATAAAAAGCAATCTGTCTGAACCAGTTAAATTTGAAAGCCTGGAATAACAATGCAGATGCACTTAGGTAGTAAAAAGTGGTACGCCATTTTTGCTACTAGTGATTGGCGATATTAATGTGAAAACCAGATCATTAAGTTTTCGTCTATTAATCTCCACAGCCTTTGTTCTAACTGCCTTTTTTGCCTTGGTTGCTTTTGTCTTAGAGCAAGGCTTTAGAGAAAGCACAGAGCAAGCATTAAAAGAAAAACTGCAAGTTCATATCTATTCCCTATTATCAGTTGCCGAGCTTGATCGCAAAGACAAGCTCAGCATGCCTGATGTACTACGAGAACCCAGATTTTCCAATATGGGATCTGGCTTGTATGCAACCATCAATAAAGCAGATTCCAGTTTAGTTTGGCGATCTTTATCAACAACTGGGACAGAACTACCCTTACCAAAACAATTAAAATCAGGCGAGTTTGTCTTCAGTAAGGACGAGGCGCAGCGGTTTGTGCTTAATTATTCCGTTATCTGGGAAAATCGAGCAGGATTAGAACAGTATTATATTTTTACAGTTGCAGAAGACGGAATATTTGTCAGCAACCAGTTAGAAAGCTTTAGACTAACACTTTGGATATGGTTGTCTTTTATTGCCTTATTGCTGGTTTTAATTCAAATTTTGGTTTTACGCTGGAGTCTAAAGCCATTACGCCAAATTGTCGGTGACCTGGAAGCTATTGAAGCAGGAAAAAAAAGTCAGCTAGATGGAGATTATCCTATTGAATTAACAGGTTTAGCGGGTAATCTTAATGCATTAGTCAATAGTGAAAGAGCACATTTAGAACGCTATAGAAATACATTAGCCGATTTAGCGCATAGTTTAAAAACCCCTTTGGCTATATTGAGGGGGTGTATAGAGCAGGCTGAGGTAAATAGAACAACGGTAGCAGAACAAATTTCAAGAATGAATGAAATTGTTGAATATCAATTACAAAAAGCAGCCGCAAAAGGACAGAGACAATTAACAGGAAAAATTGACATATCAATCATTGTAGAAAAAATCATTACCTCGTTAAAAAAAGTCTATAACGAAAAACAAATCATTTTTTCTTTTCAGATAAATGATCCATGTCTAATGTATTGCGAAGAAGGGGATGTTTATGAAATTGCAGGTAATTTATTAGACAATGCATCCAAATGGTGTAAAAAACAAGTTAGCGTAAGCTTGGTACATTTGGAAAAAACTAGCCATAATCCCTATTCATTACTGTTAACCGTAGAAGACGATGGTTCAGGTATCGCACAGGAAAAACTCAATGATATTTTACAAAGAGGTGTAAGGGCAGATGAAACTATACAGGGACATGGGATAGGGATGGCGGTAGTTAATGAATTAATTACCTTGTTGGGGGGTAAATTAATTGCAGATAAAAGTGACTCGCTTGGCGGGATGAAGTGGCTGGTTTATTTAGCGTAATAACAGAATACCCACAATGATTAGTTAAAAGAAAGTTTTCGCAGTAATGAAAAAGTAG
>JAGLUC010000497.1 GCA_023134955.1 Methylococcales bacterium
AATTAAGTTCGTTCACTGCGTTCACTGGGATGCGCAAAAAGACGCGCACCCCTTATTAAAAGTCGTTAGAAATCTGGATATAACGGTCTCCAATGAGAAAAGAAAGAAGTATTTTGCAAGCCTTCACTTGTTTTAACAATATCACCTTTTTTGCACTTACCGTTTGGATAATCTTCTCCGACCAAAAACTCTACATATTGAAATATTTCCGGCATTCCTGCCCTATCGCCACATGTTGAATTGTACGGTTTCCATTCTTGATCTAGCATTAAAATAGTTTAACGATAAAGTATGCCGCACCTACAATCAATGCAATACCTCCAGCAATTCCAAATGTAATAATAACGGTCGCCCCTGCATGTTCAATATCAAAATCATCGTTTTCGTCATCCATAGTATTTCCTCACTAATTTAATTCATCAAAATATCATTTCTAACAAGGCGCATCAGCCGAAAAACCTAAGCATCCTTGTTTTGTTAATGTTGCAATAGCCATGGTCTTTTTTACTTAGATAGTCCATGGTATAAATCGGTTTTCAACTGTGCTATGTCATTAGTTTACTTCAAGCATTTCAACTGTTGTATTTGCTAAATCATGTGAGCAATCGGAAAGAAACTCTGCTTCACCATCGTTAACCCATGAATGACAGCATAAACCACTATGGTTTGTAGTTTTCACGCTCGGTCTTAGCGTTGGCTTTTCAGTATCACCATCCCATGTCCAATTGTTTGTCCCCTTTCTGGTTCCGCCAATCATTACTGGTAACGTTATTAATCCAGCAGGGCTTGGGAAATTAATAGTTAAGTGAGTTGCTTCATCTTTTTTGCAGGCAACATAACCTTCCCCTTTAATTAATTTAACTGGCTTTGCTTTCATGTATATCTCCAAATATTAAAATAGTAAACTAACAAGAAAAATTCAGCTGACCACCTGAAGCGTCTTGTTTTTGTGTATTGCCTGTCATCCACAATTTGGTTTGTGTCCGATATTTCGCCTAATATCATACGGTGTCAACTGATTTTGACGTTATGTTTAAAATATGATTACACAAACCCCTCTATCCATTACAAAAGAATTATTAGAAGTAATTAATAAAGTTAATTCTAAGTCAGAGCCTATATTCTTGAATGTTACTCCAGCTAATGGGGCGGTTAAGCAAGAGTGCTTTGGTAATGTTGAATCGTATATTAAATTATATGGCGGCTCTATTATTTATGGTTGGAACGTTTTTGTCTGGCCAAGGGTTCTTGTTGATCTTGAATTTCATGCAGTTTGGCTATCCGATGACGGAGAAATTCTTGATATAACTCCTCGTTCGGACGAAGATCGGGTTGTACTATTTCTCCCGGATGATACTCTTCCATATAACGGTTATATGATGCCCAGTCTCCAGTTTTCATTGGGTAAATCTCCATTGGTTAGGGATGCGATTGATGCAGCGAGCGTATATAATCAGGTAATTTCTGATATACATATTAATAACCCTGCAAGAAAAACAGTCAGCCGAGCCGAGTTTAATTGTGTTCAAAATAAGCATTTTAGTTTTCAGTCATCTCTTGAATCTCAGTGGAAGCCTGAAAGAAACGATCCTTGTATTTGTGGGAGTCGTAAAAAATTCAAGCAGTGCCATGGAAAAACATAACAAAAAAATCCAGCTGACCATTCAAAGCGTCATGCCTTTTGCAAAAGAGCCGCAAAAGACCTGCCACTTTAAATGGCAACTGATTTTGACGTTATATTTTTATTAACCCCACTGAGCCGCCATCGCATCTGCAATACCCTGGTAAGTTGTACTTCTAAGTTTCCAGCGATCTTGAGATGGTGGCAGGTGATGCACCCGTTCCCGTTCTTTTTTTGGCAGTGCCATCATTTCTTTTTTAACATTATTGCTTTCGGTCAACAGTGGTAGCCCTTTAATCCACAAGCAAGTTGCTTTTTGTTCTGTATGACCAAACATCCACGGCTGAATTACCTGGCTTTGTTTAATCCCACCTATTAATTTCTTCCCATATTTGTGCATAATTGGGTTTTCAATCACAATTTTTGGTATGTCAGCATCTAAAAACTGTTTAAAAAAGTCACCAGCTTCAAACAATTTTATCCATCTTTTTGCGTCGGTATGCAGGTGTTTCACGCCTGAATTACACATAAATGTACAAGGTGGGTGAGCTATGATCATATCCCACCCATCATTGATGATGTCCATTACATTGCCTTGGTAGTGCTTGCCTGGCTTATCCGTGGGCAATAAATCACAACTCATAACATCATGATTTTTTGCAGCAAAAGCATCACGAATAACGCCAGAATATTCACATGCTATTAATATTCTCAAAGTATTCTCAAAAGCTAACAATCAAATCAACGGCAGACCACAATAAGCGTCTCGGTTTTGTAAGATTGTCTTTTATTAAAATTAATAGCCACTGGATAAATTACCTATTATCTTTGTGGCAGGTTATTTGGGCGTTAGTTTTTATCAATACTATTAGACAATATATTTCTTGCTTCTTTAATGTCATCAACAAAATCCAGATCTTTAGTCTGCTGCTGATCACCACATCTTTCACACCTGACAAATCCCCCGTCAATTTCCTCTATAGCTCTATCTAGCAATAAAAGAGCATTATTTAAATTAATATTCATATTCCTTCTCGTTGTTGTAAGTAAAAAACTAACAAGGCGTACCAGGCAGAAAACCTAAGCGCCCTAAAATCATTAAAATCTGTGCATATCAAATTAACATGCACACGAAACACGCCTTTCTTGTGCATATCGGTTTCGGCTGTACTCTGTCATTAGAAATCAAACTTCCTCAATCTCTTCCCAGTCGTCATCAATATATTTTTCAATGTATCCAACGTTGCTATAATCCTGCATCAAATTTTCGTTATGTAAATGTAGAGTGTAATTAGCAATTATATTTAACTGACCCTCTGCTAATTCTAAGCTTGAGACGCTATCACCATAAAATGGAGTTTGACTTAGCCCAATTGCAGGGCAAAAAACAAACCTATATTCTTCTTTATCTTTATTACTCATAATTATACCTATTCCCATTTCTAACAAGGCGTTATAGCGGAAAAACCGGAGCGCCTTGTTTATTAAAATTCTTTGCTTATTATTAAAGCCTTGTGTTTATTACAGCCAACCTATTTAGCGGTTTTCAGCTAAACATCTTTCGTTATATTCCATCCTTGGAATACATATTAGGACTTAATTAACTTGCACCAACATCAACCCAGTCATCTGCAAGCATATCTGTCTGTGACGCAAGCCACGGAACAATACTTTTTGGAGCCGCGTCATTTTCAGTTTGTAAGCCAGTGGTATTTATAAATATATAAGGGCTAGTCATCTTGCTGTTTTCGTCAGGAAATTGAATAGCAATAAAAATGCCTTTCCCATTCCATCCATTTCTTGCAACATTTCTACCTGCTTTCATTTCATGTATTGCTTCGCCAAAATTCATTGTGTTTCCTATAAATTTGAATATAACAAGACGCTCCAGCCGACCACCGAAGCGCAAGTTAAAATTTAAAAACGTGGTTTCCCACGGGTCGGATGTTCTTTTTTAGCTCTTCGTAGCCCTTCCGGTGTCGTCTGAGCTATGTCGTTATAAATCTAAAGCTGTTTGGCTTTATTAAATATTTCTTCAGTTTTTTTAATTAGCAACTCGTCAATTGCCGATAAAATATCATCCATTACTAAGCAATTCGTTAACTCAAGATCAATGCTTGTCCCAACCTCTGTTAAAGAAAAATACTCAGCACTGGTGCCATCGTTAGATCTAATCACATCTAATTTTTTCCTTGAATTTCTTACGGCCTCTAATTGTTCGTATAGAGCAGCCGCGTCTTTTAAGTTTTCAATGTTGTTCATAATTATACCTATTCCCATTTCTAACAAGGCGTTATAGCTGAAAAACCGGAGCACCTTGGCTATTAAAATTATTGTTATTTGTAGTAATTCTTGCTTTAGCCATCAACCTTATAAGCGGTTTTCAGCTAAACATCTTTCGTTATGTTTTTAAAAACAGGATTAAGTCTTCAAAAAAACCAACATCTGAAAAGCGATTCACAGCCATTGCATATTCAAGACGCTCCTCTGAACGCTTGATTAAACTTTCTTTATTTTCCTTAAATCCAGCTTTTCTTTCTTTTAAAGCTATTAAGAATTCTTTATTAGTAGTTTTGATGCTTTCCAATATGCATTCAATTTCAGACAAGTATTCTTCAATTTCATTTGTATTCATAATTCATCTCTCCGTTCAATCTAACAAGTTGCTCAGTTGACCGCTGGAAGCTGGTTTTTTATTCAAGTGTCAATTTTTATCAAAGCTCAGTTTTCTTTCGAGGTTCTTTTTAACCCCCTCCAGCGTCAACTGAGCAAGGCGTTATGTTTTGAAAAATTCAGTTAAGTCTATTGCACCAATATTTTTTATTTTTTGCTCTATTTCTGTTATTTCCTCACGCTTATCCCAATTTCCATCATAAAACGCAGTAATTGCATGACCTCTTTTTCTGTATAAATCTTCCAGCTCTTGGTTTTTATTTGTTTTGTTATCCATTGGAAATAACACTAATAATTGAATGCAATTCCGTAACTACTCTAGTTATTTTTGCTTTAACTTTTCTTGGCTTTGGCCCGCTCATAAATTTCTCACTGTGTAG